>DAHXNK010000002.1:0-18506 GCA_027365415.1 Acidobacteriaceae bacterium | reverse complement strand
ACCCAATACCGCCGCTCTTGCCGGAGCCGATGCCGCCATTCGCGCCCGTGCCATTGGAGGCTGGCCCGCGCACTGTCGTCGTCGGGTTGCCCAGGTCGGGCATCGGAGTATTGGGCAACTGGATATTCTGCGGCATCACAATGGTGGGAGCCACGGCCAGCTTGGGATGATCATTGCGAATGATCTCCTCTGGTGGAACGAACTGCGTTTTGGCAATCGTCGGCAACTTCCCCTTCGTTGCCTGCAACAAATCGTGGTCGCCGCCACCACCACCGCCGCCCATCGCCTGCAGCATGTCTGGCGTAAAGGGGAGAAACGGCACAACTCTGGCCGACTGCACGGGCTGCACCACGATAGGCCGCTTGGGGTGCCAAAGCGACAGCGCAATTAAAATCGCGATGATGAGAATGTGTACAACGGCGGAGATGATGCTCGACTGGCGATCACGCGGCACGGCCAGAACGTCTGGCACGGGAATTTCATGGGATTGCAATTGCAGCGGTGGCAGTTTTTCTGGAAAGAGCAGATCGCGAATGTCCTTCCAGACGGCAATCCAGAGCGACTCCTGCGCGAAGGGATCAGGCACGGCAATGGGCTTTGAAACCAGTTGCAGTGGCGGCTGTTTTACTGGAAAAAACACATCCCGCAGGTTGTCGCGCAGTGATCTCCAGAACGCAACCTCCTGGCCAAGATCGTGCCATAACTGGGGTTCGTCGGATTGCTGCTGCTCGTTGGTCTCCAGTTCTGGAGGCATCAAAACCTGATTCGACATTCTGCTCGCTTATGCTTCCCCTGTACCCGACATGCAGGCATACAGGGCCACATCTCTAAATTATGAAGGATTCGTCGGGCTTTGTCGTCCCACGCCTCTTTATCGTCCTGTTTGTATAGACGCAATTCCTGCCCATTCTGTTTGCTCCCGTTCGGGAAAGAAGACAGAAAACATTTATCATGACCATATATCGTTCATTCTGGAGCCAACATGCCCGCCGGGCACGACCTGAAGGCAACACTGCACCTCCCGCAAACCGATTTCCCCATGAAGGCCAACCTGCCGCAGAACGAACCTGCGCGTCTGGCCGCATGGGAAGACATGCACCTATATCAACAGATTCGCGAAGCACGCAAAGGCGCGCCCGTCTATCTGCTGCACGATGGCCCTCCCTACGCCAATGGAGCGATTCATCTGGGCCACGCGCTCAACAAATGCCTGAAGGATTTCATCGTCAAATCACGCACGATGGCCGGATATGACGCGCCCTACGTTCCCGGATGGGATTGCCACGGCCTGCCGATTGAGATCAAAGTGGATGAGCAACTAGGCCGCAAAAAACTGGAGATGGCCCCCATCGCCGTTCGCCGCGCCTGCCGCGAGTACGCGCAGAAATTTCTCGATCTGCAAAGCGCGCAGTTCCAACGCCTCGGAGTGCTGGGCCAGTTCGACCGACCTTACTCCACCATGTCGAAGTCGTATGAGGCACGCATCGCGGAGACATTTTTTGCCTTCTTCGAGCGCGGCTTCGTCTACAAAGGTCTGAAGCCTGTCTATTGGTGCATCCACGACCGCACGGCGCTGGCCGAAGCCGAAGTCGAATATGAAATGCACACCAGCCCCAGCGTCTACGTGCGCTACGCGCTCACCATCGATGCTACGACGCTGGATGCAAAGCTCGCGGGCAAAAAAGTTTCCGTCATCATCTGGACGACCACGCCCTGGACGCTGCCTGCATCGCTCGCCGTGGCTTTTCATCCCGACTTTGAATACGCAGCGCTCGAACACGATGGCACCATCTACATTGTCGCCGCATCGTTGGCCGCAGCAACGCAAGAGGCCTGCGGCTTGCAGTCGGCAGTCGAGATCGCCCGCTTCTCTGGCGCGAAGATGGAGCGCGCAACCTTCCAGCATCCCTTTCTGGATCGCAGCGTACTCGGCGTACTCGCCGGCTATGTGACCGCCGACCAGGGCACCGGAGCTGTCCACACTGCGCCCGCGCATGGAGCCGACGATTTCTACACTGGAGCGCGCTACGGCCTCGACCCCACCTGCAACGTGGATGAAAGCGGTCGCCTGCGTAACGGATTGCCGGAGTACGACGGCCTCGCCATTTTCAAAGCCAACGAGCCGATCATTGAATTGTTGAAGGCGCGCGGAGCGCTGCTGGGACGCAAGGATTTGCAGCATTCCTATCCGCACTGTTGGCGCTGCCATAAGCCCGTCATCTTTCGCGCTACGGAACAATGGTTCATTGGCATGGAAACGCCGATGACTGCCAACGGCAGCGCCACCACCTTTCGCCAACGGGCGCTGGATGAAATCAGTAAGGTGAAATGGGATCCGGCCTGGGGACGGGAGCGCATCTCCAATATGATCGCCACGCGCCCGGACTGGTGCATCTCGCGTCAGCGCATCTGGGGCGTGCCGATTGCAGTCTTTCTCTGCAAGCAATGCCGCAAGCCGCTGCTCTTGCCGGAGGCGCATCGTCGCGTAGTCGCGCTCTTTGAACAAGAAGGAGCCGATGCCTGGTACACGCGCCCGGTCAGCGATTTTCTTCCCGCAGATACAGCCTGCCCGCACTGCGGCGTGACCGAATTCGACAAGGAATTCGACATTCTCGACGTGTGGTTTGAATCCGGCGCAAGTCAGGCCGCCGTACTCGGCGAGCAGGCGGGCTTCGGTCTTCCCTGGCCCGCCGATCTCTACCTCGAAGGCGGCGATCAGCATCGCGGCTGGTTCCATTCTTCGCTGCTATGCGCAGTGGGCATTCAGAACGCCGCGCCGTATCGCAGCGTGGCCACCTGCGGATGGACGCTCGACGAGCAAGGCCGCGCACTCTCAAAATCACTGGGCAACAACGTTGATCCCGTCCAGATTGCCGAGCAACTGGGCGGCGACATCATTCGCCTCTGGGTCGCCTCGGTCGATTTCCGCGAGGATGTGGTTGCCAGCATTCCGCTGATGAAGCGGCTGGCCGAGGAAATCTATCGCAAGCTGCGCAATACATTTCGTTTTCTACTCGGCAATCTGCATGGCTTCGATCCCGCGCTGCACGCAGTTCCGTTTGAGCAGATGGAGCCGCTCGATCAGTACATGCTGGCGCGGACGGCGGAACTTACCGCCAATGTGCGCGACTGGTACGACGCAATGGAGTTTCACCGCGTCTATCACGCAATCAATCAGTTTTGCGTCTCCGACCTGAGCGCTGTGTATCTCGACGTGCTGAAAGATCGCATGTATACCTTCGCGCCGTCGAACCCGCAGCGGCGCTCCGCGCAGACCGCGATCTGGAAGATTACCGAAGCGCTGGTGCGCCTGATCGCACCGATTCTCAGCTTCACTGCTGAAGAAATCTGGCAGTACCTGCCAAAGGTCGAAGGCCGCGAAAGCAGCGTGCATATCGCACACTTCCCCAAGCCAGAAGACCTAGCGCAGAATGTCGCCGCGCTCCTCGCCGATTGGGCGCAGATTTTTTCCACGCGCAATGAAGTTCTCAAGAGCCTCGAAGAGGCCCGCAAGGAAAAGCACATCGGCAAGGCGCTCGAAGCCAAGGTCGTCTTGCAGGTTCCATCTACCCTGGAAGCGGTGCTCGTTCAATATGGCGCTAGCTTGAAAGAGCTTTTCAATGTCTCGCAAGTCGAGATGAACGTCGTACCCGTCACCACTGGAGCCAGTCTCGCCGTCGTCGTCACCACGCTGCCCGCCGACGGCAGCAAGTGCGAGCGCTGCTGGAACTACTCCACCCGCGTAGGCGAAAACACCGAATGGCCCATGCTCTGCGAACGCTGCCTTGCTGCCCTTGTGGAAATGAACTTTACCCCGGAAATAAATACGAGAGAAATCCAATGAACCCCGAACCCAAGAAAACTCGCGACTGGCGCTTGCCGCTGCTGCTCATTTCTGTTGTCGTTTTTGTCGCCGACCGGATCACAAAGACTCTGATCCTGCTCCATCTGAAATCGAGCGACGTGATCGCGGTCATCCCCGGCTGGTTCCATCTGACGCATGTCTACAACAACGGCGCGGCCTTCAGCATTTTTGAGGACACTCGCGCGCCAGAAAAAGTTCGCTGGCTGCTGATTGCTTTTTCCGTCTTTGCCATCAGCGTCGTCTTCGCTCTTTTCTGGAGCGTGGGCAAACGCCTCAGCATGACCAGCATCGCTCTGGCCATGATCCTCGGCGGCGCGACGGGAAATCTCTACGACCGACTGGCCTATCACTTCGTCATCGACTTTCTGGCATTCAGTCATTGGGGCTATCACTATCCCGACTTCAACATCGCCGACTCCTGCATCGTCATCGGCGCGTGCCTGCTGCTGCTGGAGGCCATTCGCGGCCCGAACCAACTCTTTGCCGATCCGCAGCCACAGCCGCCAGCGCCGCCGCAATCCCTGCAACCATAGCCTGCGCCGCTGCCTATAATAGGGAGATGAGGTCGCGTGCCGCGCGCCTCTCCATCCTCGTGTAAGGTGTTCTGCTTTGACGGATCGCATCGTAATTCGCGGCGCCCGCGTCCATAACCTGAAGAACATCGACCTGGAAATTCCCCACGACACCCTCACCGTCGTGACTGGCGTCTCCGGCTCCGGAAAATCCTCGCTCGCCTTTGACACCATCTATGCCGAAGGCCAACGCCGCTACGTTGAGTCGCTCTCCGCTTATGCGCGGCAATTTTTAGAGCGCATGGAGAAACCCGACGTCGATCACATTGACGGTCTGGCTCCGGCCATCGCCATCAAGCAGAAAAACTCCACGCGCAATCCACGCTCCACTGTCGCCACAGCCACGGAAATCTACGACTATCTGCGACTGCTCTTCGCCCGCTGCGGAACGATGCTTTGCCTGACCTGCAACGGCATCGTCAAACGCGACAGCATGGATGAGATTGCCGCTGCCGTACTGGCATTGCCAGAAGACACGCGCCTGCAAGCATTGTTCCCCGTTATCTTTCCTGCGCTGCCAAAAGAAAAAACCGCAGCCTCCATCAAGCAGACAAAGAAACTGGCCGCAAAGCAAGCAACAAAGGCCACCACAAAAAAAAGCGTAATAAAAAAAGCACTCCAGAAGAAAGAACTCTTCTCCTCCGTTGCCAGCGCCGCGCCCACAGAGGAAAGTCTTCGCCGCCAACGGCTGCTGGAACTCCGCCAGCGCGGATTCAATCGACTCTATCAGCAGGATCACATCTTTGAATTTTCCACGCCGGAGTCACTGCTCGATCTCGACTTCACGCAGCCCATCTTCGTTCTTGTGGATCGCATCGTTGTTTCCGCAGACGCGCGCGCGCGCATCGTCGATGCTGCGGAAATCTGCTATCGCGAGGCGGGCGAGGTTATCTTTGCAGTCGTTCCACGCTCAGGAGAAGAGGCTGCAACCAAGCGCGCAACGCTGCGTTTCTCCAGCGCATACGCCTGCAAAGCCTGCCAGCGCGTGTATCGCGAACCGGAACCGCCGATGTTTTCTTTCAACAATCCAACCGGCGCGTGCCCGCGCTGCGAGGGCTTCGGCAACACCGTCGATTACGATCTTGACCGCATCATCCCAGACAAAACACGCACACTCGACCAGAACGCCATTGATCCCTGGGCGCGGCCAAAATATCGATCCTTTCTCGGCGAGCTGCGCCGCGTGGCACGCGATCACGACCTTCCCCTATATGTTCCCTGGCGAGAACTGGAGCCACAACAGCAGGCGTTTGTATTGGATGGCGATGCCCTCTTCCCCGGCATTCGCGGCTTCTTTGCCTTTCTGGAGCGCAAAAAATATAAGCTACATGTGCGCGTCTTCCTCAACAAATATCGCGGCTACACGCGCTGCCCGGAGTGTCATGGCCAGCGCCTGCGCGCCGAGGCCAGCGCCGTTCGCATCAACAAAAAAAACATCTGCGACGTTGCCGCCATGACCATTGCCGAAGCGCGCGCATTTTTTATCGCGCTTGTGCTCTCGCCCATGCAGATGGAGATTGCAGGAAGAATTCTCGAAGAAATTCGCCAGCGCCTGCGCTTTCTCGACGAAGTCGGGCTGGACTATCTGACGCTGGATCGACTCTCGTCCACGCTCTCTGGCGGCGAGGCGCAGCGCGTGCAACTGGCTACCTCGCTTGGCTCGCAACTGGTGGGCGCGATGTATGTGCTGGATGAGCCATCCATCGGCCTGCATCCGCGTGACACTTCGCGCCTGATCCACATTTTGAAAAATCTGCGCGATCTGGGCAACACCATCCTTGTGGTCGAGCATGATCCCGATGTCATCCGCGCCGCCGACTACCTGCTCGATCTTGGCCCCGGCGCGGGGGAATTGGGAGGCAAACTGCTCGCCGCAGGTACCGTCGAGCAGGTGATCGCTGCGCCGCAATCGCTAACGGGAAAATATCTCAGCGATCAGATTGCGATTCCCGTGCCTATGCTGCGCCGCGAACCGGGCCGCGAGTGGCTACGACTGACCGGAGCGCGCGCACACAATCTGCAATCCGTACACTGCGAGATTCCATTGGGAATGTTGGTATGCGTCACGGGAGTTTCCGGGTCGGGAAAATCCACGCTGATCCACGATGTTCTCTTTCGCGCGCTGTTACAGCACTTTGGCGATGCTTCCGGCGCTGTGGTTTCCGAGGGCGCGGAAGCAGGCGATCCCACGCGACTCTATGACGAATTGACTGGAATGCAATTTCTCAGCGGCGTAGTGCTGGTGGATCAATCCCCCATTGGGCGCACGCCGCGCTCCAATCCCGTCACCTATATGAAGGCCTTCGATGCCATCCGCGAGTTATTCGCTTCATTGCCGGATGCCAAGCGCCGTGGCTACACGCCAGGATTTTTTTCCTTCAACGTTCCCGGTGGCCGCTGCGATGTCTGCGAAGGCGATGGCACAGTTACAGTCGAAATGCAGTTCCTCGCCGATGTAGAACTTCCCTGCGAGGAGTGTAACGCCACGCGCTACAAGGCCAACATTCTCGAAGTTCGCTACAAAGGGAAAAACATCTACGACGTGCTGAACATGACCGTGAAAGAGGCGCTGCAATTTTTCTCTGGACTTCCAAAAATCCAGGATCGGCTGCGCGTGCTGGAAGATGTGGGGCTGGGCTATGTGCGGCTCGGCCAGTCCGCAACAACACTCTCTGGCGGCGAGGCACAGCGCGTCAAGCTGGCCGCGCATCTAGCCAACGCCAAACCTGCCAGCAGTCGGATTGGGAACAAGCCGCTGCAAAATCGCCTGCTCTATATTTTGGACGAGCCAACCACCGGCCTGCACTTTGACGATGTCAGCAAATTGCTTTCGGCCTGTCGTCAACTGATCGAAGGCGGCGCGTCGTTGTTGGTCATCGAGCATAATCTGGACGTTCTCAAAACCGCTGACTGGATCATCGACCTTGGCCCGGAGGGCGGCTCCGGCGGCGGCACCATCGTCGCCACAGGCACGCCAGAGGAGATTGCCGCCGTTCCCGCTTCACACACAGGCCAATGGCTGCGGCGCGTGCTGGAGGATGCTCCACTCCTCGAAGATACGTCGTTGACAGAAACGATTCCAGCGCCATGAAAGGGACAATGCGCGTACGCAAATTTTTCTTCGCCGCGATTTTTCTTGTCGCGCTGACTCGCTCGCTGATCGCGCAGGAGCCTGCGCTCCCACCAGGGACTTCCTCGGTCGATAACAACACTGCGGCGACCAGCAAGCCAAGCCTGACCGCACAGGCCGAAGACGACCTCGCGCGCGGCGACGCGCAGCAGGCAATCCCACTGCTCAACAGCGCTCTCGCGTTTGAACCCAACAATGCGCGCGCTCTCTACGACCGTGGCTATGCGGAACAGAGCACGCAGCACGATGATGCCGCCATCGCGGATTTTCAAAAGGCCATCGCTGCCGATCCCAAGCAATATGAATCTCGCGCCGCGCTGGCTGCTCTCTACGCCGGCCAGGGGAAATTCAACGAGGCGCGCAAGCAGTTGGAAATCGCTACAACTTTGACGCCCGCAGATACGCATCCCGCGCAGACCAAGGCGTATGCGCTTCGCCTGCTAGCAAACGTGGACAACCAACTCCACGATCCTGCCGCCGCTGCCAACGCATTGGTCGCCGCATTAAAGTTGACTCCAGAGCAGCCGGAAGACACGCTGCTGGCCGCACAGTTGGCCGAGGAACAAGGCTATCCGCAGGATGCAGCAACAGAGTATCGCAAAGCCATCGCCGCGATCCCGAACAACAGTCCTCTTTTTGTCGATGCCATCTCCGGCCTCGCCCGCGCACTCAGCACAGAGGGAAAATTCAGCGATGCGGAGCCGCTGTTGCGGCAGGCATTGGCGCAGCAGCCGCAGAACCCGGCGCTGATGGCGCAATTGGCAACGGTGCTGGCAGGCGAAGGAAAAAATTCCGATGCCATCGCGCAACTGACGACGCTGCATCAGGAGCATCCCAACCAGCCTGCGGTCACGCGCATGTTGGCCGATCTGTACACGCAGGCGGGCGAGGCAGCCAAGGCCAATCCACTCTACGCGCAACTATTGGCGCAGGGCCATCCCGATGCAGACCTTCTGACGGCGCGTGGAGAGAATCTGATTCGCCAGCAACGATACGCAGAAGCGGTCGCCGTGCTGCAACGGGCCGTCGCGCTGCAACCGAACCTGCCCGATACGTGGAGCGACCTGGCCTTTGCCGCCTCACGGAACAAACAATACGCGCTCGCGCTGCAAGCGCTCGATCATCGAGCCAAATACAAGCCGGAGATTCCAGCCACGCTGTTTCTACGCGCCACGGCGCTCGACCATCTGCGCCAGACCAGGCAGGCGATTGTCTATTACAGACAATTCATCCAGGCAGCACAAAAAACAGCAGCGCAGGATAAGTCGGCGCAAGATACATTTTCCGATGAAGTCTGGCAGGCGCAACATCGACTCATCGCATTGGAGCAATAACAGGTGTCTCTTTCGCTGCCATCGCAACTGGCAATTTTTTCTGACGACGTGTTGGCTCACGCGCCGCATCCGCGCAGCCTGACGGAAATCTTCGCCGCCGAATATCGCGCGCTGCGCCCCCGCGCTCCCATGCCCATCTTTGAGATTCGCTTCTATCGCTTCACCAGCATCAACACCACGATCCGGCTGCGCGAAGGCAAGGCGCTGGTTCGCCTGTCCGATGTGCTCGAAGGCGCGCCGGAGAGCGTGCTGGCCGCCATCGCGCACATCCTGCTGGCCAAGCTCTACCGCAAGCCCATCGAGCCAACACACGCGCATCGTTACCGTCGGCATCTGAGCAGCGCCGCCATCACCGAACGCGCCGAGCAGCTCCGTCGCAACCGAGGAAGAAAACGCATCAGCACCGCACAAGGACATTATTACGATCTGGAGAAAATCTTCGACGACCTGAATCTGCGCTTCTTTCAGGGGATGCTCGGTCGCCCGGTACTAACGTGGAGCACGCAGCGCGCGCGCCGACTGCTGGGCCATTACGATGCTGCGCACAACACCATCGTCGTCAGCCGCGTTTTTGACACCGCGCACACGCCACGCCTGGCCATCGAATATCTGGTGTATCACGAGATGCTACACCTCAAGCATCCGGTGCGCGTGCGCGGCGGACGCCGCTGCGTCCACTCGCGGGAGTTTCAGCAGGACGAAAAACTCTTTCCAGACTTGGACAAGGTTAAAGAATTTTTGAAGACGCTATAGGTGCGCTTCGTGCGCCACAGCCGTCACCGTCGCCATCCGTGCCTGCGCGCGCCGCCGCGACCAGAGCATCAGCAGCAAGCCTGCGATCATTGACCCGATGCTGGCGATCTGCGCGTTGCTCATGCCCATGTAGATTTTTGGATTGATGCGGATAAACTCCACCAGAAAACGGCCCAGGCCACTCCATAGCAGATACTCCCCGGTCAGCCAGCCGAGTGGCTTGCTGGTCTTGCCGCGCTGCCACAGATATGCAGCCAAAATTATGGAAAAAATAAATTCATAGATTGGCGTCGGATGCACCGGAACCACAGTCGGCACCAGCCCATGCGGAAAGCTCATGCCCCACGGCACCGATGTCGGAATGCCATAATCGCCATCGCCGGAGATCAGACATCCGATGCGGCCCACGCCATAGCCTACCGCCGTCGCTGGAGCTGCCAAATCCAACATTCCCAGCCCACCAACCTTGGCCACGCGCCCCTGCCACAGCAGCACCAACACGCCCAGCACCAGCCCGCCAAACCAAGCAAATCCAGCACGATCCAGCAGCATGTGCGCGGGCTGAGCCATCAGCTCTCGCGGCGCTTCCAGCACATGCCACAGCTTCGCTCCAACGACTCCAGCCACCGTGACCATCGCCGCCACGTTGATGGCATCGGCCTCCACGCCATTGCGCTCAAAATTCTTGTGCAGCATCCAGCAGGCGCTTACCGCCGCCAGCCAAAGCAGGATGCCAAAGGTGCCAATCTCGTAATGTCCAATATGAATAAAGGGATACATGGTGTCTCTCATCTCTAGTATATGTGACGTGTAGTTTGCATGGATGCCTGCGGCACAGTGTCGCTGACTGAATAACTTTCTTACTGAAAGCTATATGTAAACGAATCGATTGATCCACCCCGTCTGGGTTGACCCTTGTCGTTGCGCCGCGCCCTGGTAGCGCTGCTCCAGACATTTTGGCTTTACCGGGTCATCAGTTCTTTTGCAAGGGCGCACACACAACAAGCAAATATTGATTCATACTAGGTAGCAGCATCTTGTTTCCCCATTTTCTGGAGGTAGTCTTGGAAGCTTTCTTTTTGAATGTGGCGATGTTCTCGTGGCAGCCCCCCATTTGTTCCGCATCCACGCAGGATCAAAAATATCTTTGGATTGCGCTTGGTGTCGCTGTCCTGGCCTTGCTGGTCGCGCTTCTGTTTGCGCGCTCCGTCCTTGCATCGGATACCGGGACACCGGAGATGCAGGCGATCTCCAACGCCATCCGCGAGGGCGCAGAAGCATTCATGCGCCGCCAATACAGCACCATCGGCGTACTGGCCTTGGTGATCGCCACCATTCTGTATATCAGCTATCACCTGTACCCGCGCACAGCTCCGTATGCCGGCATGACGGTGATCAGCTTTTTAATTGGCGCCATCTGCTCCGCCATTGCCGGATATACCGGCATGTATGTTTCCATCCGCGCCAACATTCGCACCGCCAGCGCGGCGCGCACCAGCCTGAACCGCGCCCTGCAACTCGCGTTGCGTGGCGGAGCTGTGACCGGACTCGTCGTCGTCGCTCTGTCTTTAATTGGCATCGGTCTTCTGTTTTTCGTTTTTGGCGGTCTCGCCCACCCGCAGGAGGTTCCCTATCGACTGGTTGGCTTTGGCTTTGGAGCGTCTCTGGTAGCGCTGTTTGCCCAACTGGGTGGAGGCATCTACACCAAAGCCGCTGATGTTGGCGCGGACTTGGTCGGCAAGGTCGAAGCTGGCATTCCAGAAGATGATCCACGCAACCCTGCCGTCATTGCCGATCTGGTGGGCGACAACGTGGGCGACTGCGCTGGCCGTGGCGCTGACCTCTTTGAATCCACGGCTGCGGAAAATGTTGGCGCAATGATTCTGGGCGCGGCGCTCTATCCCGTCTTTGGAATCAAAGGCATCCTGTTTCCGCTGATCGTCCACGCCATCAACCTGATCGCCAGCGTGGTTGGCGTCAGCGTCGTGCGCTGCGGCGAGGAAGAAGACCCCATGCACGCGCTGGATCGTGGCTACTACGTCACCACGCTGTTAGCGATGGCGGGCTTTGCCGCAGCCGTCTACTTTATGCTTGATGCCCGCTGGTGGCTCTTTGCCAGCGGCGTGATCGGTATCATTGCGTCGTTCCTGTTTGTCCGCATTACGGAGTACTACACCGAATGCCGCTATCGCCCGGTTCGATCTATTGCGCGGGCATCCCTGACAGGACCGGCGACCAACATTATCTGCGGCCTAGCCGTGGGCATGGAGACACCAGCCATGCCCGCCATTGTCATCAGCGCGGCCCTGTTGTTGAGCTACTACTTCGGCGTGCTCGGTCTGGCCGATGTACATAGCGTCGCCAGCTACGCCAAAGGAATTTACGGCACCGCGATTGCCACAATGGGCATGCTCTCCTCCGCCGCCTACATTCTGGCGATGGATACCTTTGGCCCCATCACAGACAACGCGGGCGGCATTATTGAAATGTCGAATCAGCCGGAGAATATCCGCAAACGAACAGACCGACTGGATGCCGCAGGCAACACCACCAAAGCACTGACCAAAGGCTATGCTATCGGCTCAGCGGCGCTGGCAGCCTTCCTGCTCTTCTCGGCCTACATGGAAGAGATTCGCGGCATCCTTGCCGATAAAGTCGCAGCAGCGGGAGGCGTGATGCCAAGCGACTGGCACTTCACCAATGTGAATCTGGCCAGCGTTCCGGTCTTTGTTGGCGGATTGCTGGGCGCGATGCTGGTCTTTCTCTTTTCCTCAATGGCGATTCATGCCGTGGGGCGCACCGCGCAGTATGTGATCGAGGATGTACACGCGCAGTTCAAGGAAAATCCTGGCATCATGCTGGGCACCTCCAAGCCAGACTATGGTCGCTGCGTTTCAATTGTGACCGCTGCTGCGCTGCGCGAAATGGTCTTGCCGGGATTGCTGGTCGTCGGTATGCCCTTGGCGGTAGGCCTCATCTTCCGCAACTTTGGAGATACCTTCCACGTCTCCTCCATCGTCAACATGCCCACCATTCACGGCATCCCCATCGACCTGAGCGGCCCAGAATCCGTAGCAGCCCTGCTGATGGTGGGCACCATCGCCGGCATTCTGATGGCAATGCTGATGAACAACGGCGGCGGGGCCTGGGACAACGCCAAAAAGCTGATTGAGACGGGCGAGTATGGCGGCAAGCGCTCCGAAGCGCACAAGGCAGCCGTGGTGGGCGACACCGTCGGCGATCCATTCAAGGATACCGCCGGGCCTTCCCTGCATGTACTCATCAAGCTGCTGGCAACCATCACGCTGGTTCTGGCACCGCTGTTCTTGTAGGCAACAACAAGGACTCTTCAACCTATGGCATTTTTAATTTAGGGAAGCTCTAATCAAATTCCACTGCTGTCCCTCAGGAGCTAGAACCTCGCCCTCATTTCATCTACTTATGGCGGGACTAAAGTCCCGCCCCTTCAAAACGCTGACTTGTGCAGCGATTCCTTAAATCCCCTGAAGGAATATGGTCTCGCAGCAAAGATTTGTACAGAGTTTCCCTAAGGAGTTCCCCTCCAAATCGCCGATCATAAGCCATCCCGTAAAATAGAGATCTATGCTCGATTTAAAATTTGTACGCGATAATCTGGCGCTGGTGAAAGAAAAATTGTCGCAGCGCGGCGTGGGAGCCGAGACGCTGCTGGCTGGTTTTGAGGCACTGGATCAGCGCCGCCGGGATGCGATTACAGAAGCAGAAAAAAAGAAGGCGGAGCGAAATCAAATCTCGGCGGAAGTGGGACAGCATAAGAAATCTGGACAGGATGCGACGGCGTTGATGGACAAAACGCGCGCACTGAAGGAAGATACCGAGCACTTGGAATCTATGGCAGCATCGGCAGAAGAAGCCATGCGTGCTGTGCTGCATCAGATTCCCAACCTGCCGCATGAGAGCGTTCCCGTCGGCAAAAGTGCAGATGACAATCTTGAAGTTCGCCGCTGGGGTACGCCGCGCGCGTATGATTTTGCTCCCAAGCCGCATTGGGAGATTGGCGAGCAGCTCGGCATCCTGGATTTTGATCGCGCGGCGAAAATCTCTGGCGCGCGCTTTGCCGTCTACTGGCAGGCCGGGGCGCGGCTGGAGCGGGCGCTGGCAAATTTCATGCTCGACATTCACACCCGCGAGCATGGCTACACGGAAGTGCTGCCGCCGTATATGGTGAACTCCGCGTCGTTGTTTGGCACCGGACAGTTGCCCAAGTTTGAGGAAGATTTATTTCATTGCCAAGGCAGCGACCACTGGATGATTCCCACGGCGGAGGTTCCGGTCACGAATCTCTTTCGCGATGAGACGCTGGAGGCCAAGCAGTTGCCCATCTCGCTGACCGCCTACTCGCCGTGCTTTCGCTCGGAGGCAGGCTCGTATGGAAAAGATGTGCGCGGGTTGATTCGGCAACATCAATTTCAGAAGGTGGAGTTGGTGAAGTTCGTCGCGCCGGAGCAATCCTACGAAGAGCATGAAAAGCTGACGCGCCATGCAGAAACCATTCTGCAAAAGCTGGAGCTACCCTATCGCGTGATGTGCCTCTGCACCGGCGATATGGGATTTTCTTCCGCGAAGACCTACGACATTGAGGTCTGGCTGCCGGGACAGAATACCTATCGGGAGATTTCCTCGTGTTCCAACTTTGAGGCGTTCCAAGCGCGGCGAGCCAACATTCGTTATCGTCCGCAGGGGCAGAAGAAGACCGAGTTTGTCCACACGTTGAATGGCAGTGGGTTGGCCGTGGGCCGGACGTGGCTGGCAATTCTGGAGAACTATCAGCAAGTCGATGGCCGGGTGCGCATTCCCGACGCGCTGGTTCCGTATATGCACGGAGAAACCATGCTGGAGATGTACACTCGCTGAAGGAGCCAAGATGCTGCGAATGTTGCGCAATTATCTCTTCTGGACGTATGAGCGTGGCAGCGTTCACTATGACGTAATGGTGACGCTGATTCTTGCGTTCATCTTTATCTCTCCGCGTGTCATCGACTTCAAAGACAAGCCCGCGACGCGAATGCTTCCGGCAAGTGGCGTGCTCGTCAAGAGCGATGGAATATCCAGCTTGATCTACCAGATCGACGCAGACACGCTGCCCGCAGAGCCGGACGACAAGGCGATGCGGAAGGAATTGAAGGCGACGATTGCGCCGATCTCCGGCGGAGTCAACATCGACCATTACGCGCCCGTGCGTGGCGCGGATGGGGGGATTGTCGCGTACCGCGTCTGGGTGCGCCGTTAGGGCGGGAATTTTGTTAAAGATGCACACAAGTAGGCATACACCTCGCTGCCGATATTTTTTTCTGCGGGCGTTCTTTTTCTGCGGACTATTTTTTTCTCTGCCTAGCGCAGGAATGGCGCAGGGGAAATCCTCCGGCGCGCTGGATGCCGTGCTGGCGCAGATGGATGTTGCGGCTCAAAAATTCCACTCCGCGCAGGCGGATTTTCAGTGGGATCAATTTGAGTTAGTGGTGGATAACACCGACACGCAAAAGGGAACCGTTTATTTTCTGCGCAGCGGCGGCGCAACGCAGATGGCGGCGCAGGTGAGGCAGTTCAACGGCCAGCCGGATGCAAAGGATGTCGTCTACAAAAAAGGAGTGCTCCAGTTCTACCAGCCCGCCATCGATCAGATGACCGTTCTTCATGCAGGAAACAACCAACAGAGATTTGAGAGCTTTCTAACGCTTGGCTTTGGCGGCGGAGGCAGCGACCTGAAGAAAAACTGGACAATTACGGATCAAGGCACGGAGATCATCGACGGAATAAAAACGGTCAAGCTCGATCTGGTGGGCAAGCAGGCCAGCGTCCGCAGTATGTTTTTGCATGTAACGATCTGGGTAGACCCAGATCGGGCGATTTCCTTGAAGCAGCAGTTCTTCGAGCCTTCGGGCGACATCCGCACGGCGTTCTATCGCAATATTCGCTACAACCGAAAGGTCGCGTCCTCAGCGTTCCGCATCAAGACGACGGCGAAGACGACAACGGTGGAGAAGTAAGGGCAGAAGCAGATCGAAGCTGGCCACGCGTGGTCAGCGCGGCGGCGGCCAGAATACAGATCATCGGAAAACACTCCAGCGTATAGCGCGGCTCCGGGTACTCCAGCGTGAGCAGCATCAGACAGCGCAGTGCAATATAGGCAACCATCAGCGATGTGTAGGGAGCGCGCCGGAATACTCCCCACAGCGCGGTCAGCAAATATGCCAGGTTGAGCGCGGCATAGCTCCACGAGAAAATTGTCTCGTTTTTATGGCGCTGGAATTGCCACCAGCGCAGCTCGATCCAGAGCATCTCCGTTCGCGGGCGTAGCCACATGTCGGCCAAACGCATCATTGGTAGGACAACGTAGAAGCGCAGCGGATGCCGCGCGATGCGTTCGCGGGCCAATTGCGCGAACTGCGCGTCCATCTGCGGCGTGAGCGCCAGGGTTGCATTGTAGGCATCAAACAGCGCAGTGGTACGAGCATATTCTTCTGGCGTGTCGAAGGCGCGCGCGGGAAGCGCGTGGATATCCACGGGGCTGCCATTGACGTTCCAATAGACTTCCCAGGTCGAGGTAAATTCCACGCACCAGGTCTGCACCCATCGAATCCAGCCATGGTCGATGTACTCGCCGGGATCGCTGGCATAGCGCGGAGCCAGCGGCTGGAAGACATGAAATGTACGCGCGTTGCGCAACGTCCATGCAAGAAATGGAAGCAGCGTGAGAGCGGCGCAGAGCAGGGCAAGTCCGGCTGCGCGAGATGGAGCCAAGCGTTTACGCGCAAACCAGAACATCGCCGGAAGAAAAACCACGCCCAGCAGCGCGCCATCCGGGCGCAGAAGCGCGGCATAGCTGATGCAAAGCGCGAGCGCGTAAAACCAGCGGTTCAACCCTGGATGCTCCACATACCGGGCAAAGGCGTAGAGTCCGAGCGCGATACAGAAAAGCGAAAGCGTCTCCGTGAGCGGAGTGGTGACATAATTGGCAGTGAAGGGGCACAGCGCGGCCAGATACAGCGCGACAATGCCCGCGCGCAATGTAATGGTTCGCGCCGCAAAGGCGGCAATCAGCAGGCATGTGGCAAGGTCGATGGCGGTTTGCGTAAAGAGAATCGCAGAAGAGTTCTCCCCACCGAAGAGACGGAAGCAGGCGGCAAGAAAAAGCGGGTAGCCGGGCAGACGGATGAGCGTGGGGCGAATGCTGTGCCCTGCGGTAAATCCATAGACGCCGTGGCCAAACCAATTCTTCGCGATCTCTCCATAAATTAGAGAATCGCCATCCACCAACGGGTATGCGTGAATCCACCAGAGGCGCAAAATCAGACCGATACCGAGCGCCAGAAACAGGTGGATGCGAGCACGTTGAAAGAGAAAACACATTGAAAAGCATCATACAGTGGGTACCACTGTTTGACGCAGAGCGGGCGTGCAACTAGGATGCCGGATAGACCTTGAAGCGTATGTCGAAACCAATTTTTTATGATCCGGGACGCAAGAGATGGAAGCGCCTGCGTCGCGTTTTCAACGGAGTTGCCGTCGTTTCGACCGTGGTTCTCATCGCGTTTGGGATCAACGTAATTCGCCGCGAACACTTGCCGGAGCTTTTGCTGCCCGTGCAGAAGCGAAATTATCACGCGCTCAAAGACAATAATCGCAGCAAAATTTCGATACATGCGCGGCGCAAAAATCGGCATGACCGCCCCTCGGAAATCCCGCTCAACTCCGGCGTGGGACTGCGCGCGGCCTATTATGTGGACTACGATCCGGCCAGTTACAGCTCGCTGAAGCAGCATATTCATCAGATCGACCTGCTCTTTCCAGATTGGATTCACATCATCAGTCCAGACGGCGCGCCAATAGCCTTTACGATGGACAACCATCCTTATGCCGTGGTGGACGGCAACGGTGTGCATAACGTCGATCAGGAAGGCAAGGTGATGCGCACCATCACCGATGCCAAAGAAGATACGGACATTCTGCCGCTGGTGAATAATTTCAATCCTCTGACGGGAGAATTTAGCCCCAGTGTCGCTGAAGCTTTTTTGGAAAATTCGCGCGCGCGGTCGAATTTTACGAAGCAGATGCTTGCGTTTCTCGCTGCCAATCCGCGCTATCGCGGATTGTCGATGGATATCGAGGCCATCCCCACGGACGCGCAGCCGGGATATCGGGCGCTTATCGCCGATTTATATGCCCAGATGCATCCGAAGAATCTGCGCCTCTACATCAACGTTCCGGTGGATGATGATGATTGGGATCTGAAATTTTTTGCCGCCAACGCCGACGGCCTGATCCTGATGGATTATGACCAGCATGAGCCAGGCAGCGATCCGGGGCCGATTGCAGCGCAGGATTGGTTTGTCCATAATTTGCAGGTGGCGCTGAAGCTAGTGCCGAAGAGCAAGCTGATCTGCGCCATTGGAAATTATGGCTACGACTGGACGATGTCGCGACCAAAGAACAAGCGTCATCCGAGGGCGCAGAGCAAGGTTCTGGATGTGGGCGACATGGCGGCGCAGGATGCTTGGCAGGCGGCCTCAGATTCCGACGCAACGCCGATGCTCGATCAGGACTCTCTGAACATGCACTTCGCCTACGATGACGACGATGCGCATGTACGCCATCAGATATGGTACTTGGATGCGGTAACGGCTGTGAATGAAATGCGCGCGGCGCGGGATCTTGGCATTGAGACATTTGCGCTATGGCGACTTGGCTCGGAGGATCGCTCCTTGTGGAAGGTCTGGGACAAGCCGTTGAGCCTGGATGCTCCTGAATTGCTGGGCACCATTCCTCCTGGCGAGGACGTGAATACCGAAGGCGAAGGCGATATCCTGCGGATT
>DAHXNK010000029.1 GCA_027365415.1 Acidobacteriaceae bacterium | reverse complement strand
GAACAAGCTGCGCTCCATGCTCACGCTGCTGGGCGTGGTGATTGGCGTGGCTTCGGTGATTGCCGTCGTCACGATGATTCACGGCGCGGACACCTTTGTTGCCACCAAAATCTATCGCTATGGGGCCGATGTTTTTACCGCCAGCAAGATTCCGCAAACCTGGGTCAGCGCGGAGGAGTATCTGCGCTACAGCAAGCGCAAAGACCTGACGATGGAGGACTATCAGGCGGTGACAGACCAGTGCACGGCCTGCATCGTCACCGGAGCTATGCTGGATGCAACCGGCAGCGTGGTGAGCGGGAACTACTCCGCCACGGGAGTGGATATTCGCGGCTGGACTTGGGCCATGCCCGATATGTACAACATCGACATCGCGCAGGGCCGCATGTTTACGTCGTCGGAGCAGGCTCGCGATGCGCATGTCGTGGTGATTGGCGATGATGTTGCGGAGAACATTCTTGGGCCGGGCGACCCGTTGGGCAAGGAGCTGCGCGTCGATGGGCAACCGTATACCGTTCTCGGTGTCGCGGAGCGGCAGGGCAAAACGCTCGGCCAGAGCCAGGATAATTTTGTGGCGATTCCGCTGACGACGTTCATGCAGACCCACGGGGCGAACCAGAGCATTACCATCTACGCCCGCGCGCGGGGCGTGGGCGCTCCGCTGGAGCGCGCCGTGGATCAGATGCGCGTGATTCTGCGCGCGCGAAGGCACGATGCGCTGGGCGCGGCGAACAGTTTTTCTCTGGGCACGAATGAGAGCTTTGTCAGTTTGTGGAGGAGCATTTCCGCCAGCTTTTCTGTCGTGGCCGTGGGCATCGCCTCCATTTCGCTTCTCATTGGCGGCATCGTAATCATGAACATCATGCTGGTCTCAGTCACAGAGCGCACGCGCGAGATCGGCATCCGCAAGGCTCTGGGAGCGCGGCGTTCTGACGTGCTGTTGCAGTTTCTCATTGAATCGGCAACGATGGCGCTGGTCGGCGGCATTCTTGGCGTGATGGGCGGCATTGTTATTGCCAAGCTGGTGACGCTGCTGATTGGATTTCCTACCACCGTCGCTGCGTGGTCGGTGATTGTTGGCTTGTTGGTGGCCACGGCGGTCGGAGTTTTCTTTGGCGTATATCCGGCGCGCAAGGCGGCCTTGCTGGATCCCATCGTGGCGTTGCGGTCGGAGTTGTAAGGAGTTCGGCGCTGTAAAGATGGATGGATGATTTCTATGCCCAGAGTGGTGTCATCCCGAGCGGAGCAACTCGCTACAAGCGAGTTGCACAGTCGAGGGACCTGCGTTTTCCTCTTGGCCTGGAAAATAAACCGCAGGTTTCTCGACTCGTCCGCCACGGCGGACTTGCTCGAAATGACAGTTCTGTTGTGCGATTCTCCCATGCGGACACGGCGATCTTGAATTGCCGTCAAGGAGCGAAGATGCGAATGCGAGATTCCAAAGAGGCCGTTCGCATGGCGATGGATACGCTGCGCGCCAATCGACTGCGCTCTGGGCTGACCATTCTCGGCATCGTGATTGGCATTACCACGGTGATTACAATTTCCTCCTTCATTAACGGGCTGGATCGCAATGTGAGTACCCTGGTGGAGTCCTTCGGCACCAATGTGCTGTGGGTCTTTCGCTTTCCGGTTATCGGCGTGCGGCCCACCACGGAGATGCTGGCGCGCAAACAACTGACGGCGGAAGATGCCTATGCCATGCGGACATTGCCCCATGTGGTTGCCACCTCCCCCAGCCTGCGGTATGAAAACTTTGAATTACGTCTGGGCAATGTCTCGGTCAAATACAAAGGCCGCAAGCTCCAGCACACCATCCTGCAAGGGAACACCTCCTCCGCGCAGCAGGTGTACGACTGGCCGTTGGCGCAGGGAAGATTTTTTACCGATTACGAAGAGGCGCATCACGCCAACGTTGTGGTTTTGGGCCATGACACGGCGCAGGAGTTGTTCCAAGGCGAAGACCCGCTGGGCAAGGACGTGGAGATCGCCGGGGATGTTTTTCAGGTGATTGGCGTGCTGGGCAGGCTGAAGCAGGCCTTTGGCAGCGGCAGGAACCCGATGGACAACACCGCATATTTTCCGCTGGGAACCTTCCAGAAGATTCACCCGGAGATCAAGGACTTCTGGATTTCGGTGAAGTATGACGACGCAAAAAACGAAGGCCTCGTCTCCGATGAGATGGAACAATTGCTGCGTGTGCGGCGCAAGGTGCGCGTGGACAAGTCGGATGATTTTTATATCTTCGGCCCGGATTCCATCACGCGCTTGTGGAATGAAATTACCGGCGGTCTGTTTGTTTTTATGTTTGCCGTCTCCAGCGTGGGCTTGATCGTAGGCGGCGTGGGCGTGATGAACATTATGCTGGTCTCGGTGACGGAGCGGACACGAGAGATTGGCGTGCGCAAGGCCGTTGGCGCAACCAAGCGCAATATCAGGATGCAGTTTACATTGGAGGCGGTGACGCTCTGCGCCGTGGGCGGCGTGCTGGGGATTGCCGTGGGCGCGCTGCTTACGCTGATCCTGCGCCTGTCCATCTCGACGATTCAGACCACGCTGTCGGGTTTCTGGGTGGGCGCGGCCTTCATTATTTCTTGCCTGATTGGGTTGGTTTTTGGCATCTATCCAGCATGGAAGGCCGCCAATCTCGATCCAATTGAAGCGTTGCGTCACGAGTAACCGAAACTTTCTGCAAAATAAATTACGTCGTTCCGGCAATTTCCGCGTATTCTGTGGCGGATGATCTTTGCACGCTGGGTGGCGGATGCCACAACGCTTTTGACGGTCGCTGGTCTGGCATACTGCCTGCTTGCCTTGTGGGCGGCGCGGGCCTACAGTCACTCTCGCCGCGTGCCGCAGCCCTCGGTCTATCCTCCGGTCAGCATTCTGAAGCCGGTCAAGGGCATCGACCCCGGCATGTACAAGGATTTCGTCAGCCACTGTAGCCAGGACTATCCCAGCGAGTATGAAATTCTCTTCGGTGTGCGGCGGATGGACGATGAGGCCGTGCCGATGATTCAGCGCTTGCAGGCCGAATTTCCTGGTCACAACCTCCGCCTGGTGGTATGCCCGGAGACGCTTGGTACCAACGGAAAAGTGAGCACGCTGATGCAGATGCTGCCCCAGGCGCGCTTCGACCATCTGCTCATCAACGACAGCGATATTCGCGTCTCGCCACGATATTTGCGCAATGTGATGCTGCGGTTTACCTCCAGCAGCAGCAAGCGGCCTGTCGGGATGGTGACGGCGCTCTATCGCGGGCGCTCGCATCGCACGCTGGGGTCGCGGCTGGAGGCGCTGGGCATTGCCACGGATTTTATGGTGGGCGTGTTGATGGCGCGCTGGATGGAAAATGGGCTGCGCTTTGGTATGGGATCCACGCTGGCCGTGACGCGCGCGTCGCTCGATGCCATCGGCGGACTGGAGCCGCTGGTGGAGTATCTGGGTGATGACTACGAACTGGGCGCGCGCATTTCTCGCGCTGGATTTCGCGTGGTGTTGAGCCGCGAGGTGGTCGAGACTTCCGTCCCGGCCTATCGTTTCGGCCAGTTTCTCGATCATCAATTGCGTTGGGCGCGCAACCTGCGCGATGCGCGCAAGGCGGGCTATTGGGGCATGGGAGTGACCTTTGGCCTAGCCTGGGCGCTGGCGAATGTGGTGGCCAATGGAGCCAGCCTCGGAAGCCTCGCGCTGTTTAGCCTGATGCTGCTGGCTCGCGTTGCGCTGGCGCTGTCAGTGGGCGTGGGTCTGCTGGAGGATCGCGGCGTGCTGCACAATTTGTGGCTGCTGCCGCTGCGCGATTGTATCGCTCTGACTATCTGGGTCTGGAGCTTTGCCGATGACCATGTGGTCTGGCGCGGCGCGCGCTATCGGTTGCGCGCTGGTAAATTGACGCCAGTAAGCTGACGTGGCAGGTCGCCCGCGCTGTGGAACAATAAAGATTCGGAGGAATTTTTATGTTTTCCGACGCGCCAAGCTCACCGACGACCACGTTGCTCTACGACGACTGGTATCCGGCGCTGCGCAGCGATCTCTTGAGCGGACGACAGACGGCCACCGCGCTGCTGCTGGGTATTCCTCTACTGCTGGGCCGTACCGAAGCAGGCCAGCTTTTCGCGCTGCGCGACAGTTGCCCGCATCGCGGTATTCCACTCTCCTGTGGAGGCTTCGAGGCCGGGGCCGTCACCTGCAAATATCATGGCTGGCGCTTTGCGGCGGTCAGCGGCCAGTGCTTGGAGATTCCCTCGCTTACCCGGCACGACACGCTAGATTGCAGCCGCATCTTTACCACGGCCTATCCCTGCGAGGAGCGGGATGGCCATGCCTGGGTCTATCTTCCTGCGCCCGGCTTCGGGCGGCTGGATATTGCAGAGCGCTCCAATTTGCCTGCCGTGCCGGAACTGTCGAAATTCAGCGAGCGCTTTCGCTCGGCGCACCTGACCGCCGATCTTCCCTGCAACGTCGATCACGGCATCATTGGCTTGATGGATCCGGCGCATGGCCCCTTTGTGCATCAATCGTGGTGGTGGCGTACGCGACAGAGCATCCACGAAAAAGAAAAACATTTCGAGCCGATCCCGCAGGGATTTCGCATGTCCGCGCACGCGCCCTCCGGCAATAGCGCGCCGTACAAACTGCTGGGAGTGTACGGCCATCCCATCACCACAACTATCGACTTTGTACTGCCCAATCGTCGGTATGAGACCATCCGCTGCGGCGACAAATGGTTCAGCAGCCTGACCACGGTAACTCCGGTGACGGCTACGCGCAGCCGTATTGATGTTGTGGCCGCGTGGAATGTTTTTTATCGCGTGCCGTTTGTTCCAGCCATTGCGAAGTTCTTCGGCGCGCGGTTTGTGGAGCAGGATCGCATGACGATGGTGCAGCAGGCGGTGGGCCTACAGCACGACCCCACGCTGATGTTGATTGACGATGCCGACCGTCCGGCTAAATGGTACTTTGCGTTGAAGCAGGCGCGGCTCCATGCCGCCAGCGGTGGGGAGTTTGTCCATCCGATGCGTGGGCCAGTTACGCTGCGCTGGAGAAGTTAAGGCGAGCTGGATTTTATCTATCCGGCATTTCCTCAGCGGCTGAAGCCGCGTCCCTTTCATCGAAGATAGACTGGATCGGAGTTTTCTTGAGGGGCGGGTCTCACGGCGCTTCCACGATCAGGTCGTCCACTTCCAGATCGAGCTTTCTGCCTAGCTCCAGAAACATCTCCATCCATGCGCCCTCCTGCTCCACCGTCGATGGGGTATGCAGCAAGGTGTTCCAGATATTTTGTGCCTGCCAGAGATTTACCTCAAACGGCAGTTGATGGAAGGCTGTCGTTAACTCCAGTACGGACTCCATGATTCCCATGTCTCCGGGATTCTTCTGCACGCCGAGCATGGCGCGCTTGAGGCGCTGGCTGGCGAGATAGCCCAGATCGGAACCCTGCAGCGGAACTTCATCCGACGTGGCCTGGGTCAGCAACTCGCGCAGCCGCACCGTATCCAGCGGGTCTTTTTCCAGTACATGGCGCAAGTCGGCATTCAACACAAACTCTGCGGCCAGCATCAGAGCCTGTGGCTTGGGCATTCCGCTCAGGCTTAAAAAATGCAGCAGCGAGGTGTGATCTTCATACAGCGTGCGCAGGTGGCCTTCCATCTCATCCAGAGTGGAATCCAGAATGCTTTGCAGGATGCGCCGCTGCTCGTCACGGAAGAGGGAAGTGAGCGAGTAGGCCGTATCTCCAAAGTAGCGGTCGAAGAGGCGAATGACCTCCGGCAGATGGGCGCGGGCCACGGCGGAGCGCACCTCCTCCGCAAACCCGGCGAAGGTGCCTGCATCCCGCTGCGCGGGCGTGGAGGGATTTGTGCGGCGGACGGCAGCGGAGAGATTCTGGTCGCCCAGATGAAGAACCGCAAAATCGATCGGTTCGCACTCCTCTGTAATGTGGGAACGTATCTCTGCCTGCCCGATGGCTATGCGTCCGCGACCAGAGCTGAAAATTTCAAAGGCGTTGCGCTGGATGTCAAAGCAGAAAAGCTGACCTTTGTCGGGATACGCCTCAAAAATGGAACGGATGGCGTAGTGAGCGCCGACTTGCTCCAGTCCAATCCGCTGGCTTTGTACATATCGCTGATAGATTGCCGCGCCATCTTTTTGCTCTGGCACATTGCTTTTGGCCGCTTGGAGCTGCGTTAGAAATTCTTTTTCCAGCGCCACGCCAGCGTCGCCAAATAACTCGGCAGCCAGTTGCAGCACGCGTCCGGCGTAGGCGATGACCTGCACGGTTTCGATGCCGGAGATATCGTCGAAGAACCAACCGCAACTGGTGTACATCAGCAGGGAGTGGCGTTCCATCTCCATCAGCTTGAGCGCGAGAGAGCATTCCGCAGGGCTGAGCGGATGCGTGGCGTGCTCGGCCAGAAAATGCTGCACGGTCTCTGGCGAACGCTGGAGAAGGACATCAATGTACGCATTGCGCGCGTTCCACAAATCTTTTAGTAAGGGCTTGGCTGCTGCTTCGGCCAAGGGCGTGATGGTGTCGCGCAGCCAGTCCAGTGACTCCCGCAGCGGAGCGCGCCATTTCTGATTCCATCCAGCGTGGCCTCCGCTGCAACCGCAATCGGAGCGCCAGCGCTCCACGCCATGCGCGCAGCTCCAGGAGCTGTTCTCATTGATTTCTGCCTCCCAAGTGGGCGGAAATTTTTCCAGAAATTCCGCATAGTTGGTCAGCTTGGCATCACTATGCTGCTCCAGCCATTCCAGCGCGTAGGAGAGAGCCATTTCGCCATACTTGTGATGATGGCCGTAGCTTTCGCCGTCGGTGGCGATGTGAACCAGTTGGGCATCAGCGCTCTGCTCGCCAAAGCCGGAGAGCAAGCGCTGCGCGAAGCTTTTGCCACTGTCCAGGATTCCTTCAAAGGCGACGGCGCGGGAGATGGGGCCGTCGTAAAAGAAGACTGCAATACTGCGTCCTTCGTTCAGGGCAATGCGGTAAGGGCGCGTCGGAGGAACCGTCCCGTGGGGTGTTTCGATCCAGGGATCCTGGGGTTCGTCATCCCAGGGATGGTGGAGTGGCCCCTCGTCCGCCTCTTCGGGCAAAGGCGGCATGGGTGGCGGTGTCAATGGTTCTGGAGTGGGGGCTGTTAGCGGACGGATGCGCGCGCATTGGTGCGGAGCCAGGATGGTGAAGCGAATACCCTGCTGTGCCAGCAGGTCGAGGCTTTCGCGATCCACGGCGGTTTCGGCCAGCCACATGCCCTCCGGCTTGCGGCCAAAGCGGCTTTCAAAGTCCGCGATCCCCCAGCGAATTTGCGTGATGCGGTCGCGTGTATTGGCCAGCGGCAAAATAATGTGGTTGTAGGCCTGTGCCAGCGCGGAACCGTGTCCTCCAAAGCGCCTGCGGCTGGTTCGGTCGGCATCCAGAATTGTCTGGTGCGCGCCCCCGGCATTTTCCTGGAGCCAGGAGAGCAGCGTGGGGCCAAAGTTGAAGCTGATGCGCGAATAATTATTGACGATACGGATGATCTTGTCTTCCGCATTCAGAATGCGCGAGGCCCCATTCGGCGCGTAGCATTCGGCGGTGATGCGTTCGTTCCAGTCGTGGTAGGGGGCTGCGGAATCCTGAATCTCCACGGTTTCCAGCCAGGCGTTCTCTCGCGGTGGTTGATAGAAGTGGCCGTGGATGCAGATGTAGCGCTCGCCGGATGCCATACAGTTATTGTTTCCTCCGTGAAACAGGCTTAGAGTCTTTTTGCTCGGCGGCCAGATCGCAGGCGCGCCACAGATACCAACTGGCGACACTGCACCAAGGCTGCCAGCGCGCAGCGCGACGGCGTATCGTGGCGGCATCGGGCAGGTTCTCTGCCTGGACGCGCTCGCCGGGATGCAATGTGCCGAAGGTCAACGCGAAGCCTTTACGCACTCCATAATCGCCGACGGGCAGCACGTTGGGCCTTCCCAGACGAAAGATCAGCAGCATCTCGACCGTCCAGATGCCGATGCCTCGTACTTGAGTGAGATGCGCGATAACGTCCTCATCGGTCGTGCGCCGCAAAGTGGAGAGAGCGGGAACGATGCCGGAGATGGTTTTTTCCGCAAGATCACGGAGCGCGGCCTGTTTGCCTGCCGACAGGCCAGCAGCGCGCAGTCGCTCTTCTGGCAGCCGCAGTAGGGTCTCCGGCGTGGGCGCATTTTCCTGAAACAACGCCAGCACGCGGTCATGAATGGTCTTGGCTGCGCGTCCATTCAGTTGCTGGTGAACGATGGATTCCAGCAGCGCTTCAAAGGGAGATTCCGTTGGCTGGAGCCGCAAGGTGAACGGGCCAGCGCGCTCGATCAGTTGGCCCAGCTTGCGATCCTTGGCGGCCAGCGCAGTGCAAGCCAAGTCGGAATCGTAGCGAACGTGTCGCGGGCGAAGCGTCATTGTCTCAGTCTATACACTGTGGCGGCGTGGGAGGAACGACCGAGGTGTGAAGTTGCAATAGGTTGTTCATTCGATCTGGATCAGAGAAGCTGATTATGATGAGCAATCCAGTTGCAAAAGGAGGAGATCGAATGGATGATCCCCAGAATACCCGACTGATGCCGCACAGTTGAGAGTAGACAGCTTCAACGTTAGCGCCAAGGCCGCTGTCAACCCTTCGATGACAGACTCGACGGCCTCGGCGCGTATACTAGAGTGTCGGGTTTCTGCGAATCCTCCAAGGTGAATAGCAATGTATCTGGTCTGGCTGCGCCTCGCGCTTGCACTGTATGGAGCCTCCTGTGTCGCCATCGTGCCGGACGTAATCAGCGGAGGCTTCCGCTGGCGTCGGGTTGTGCTTCCCGCCTGTGTTTCCGCTGCTTTTTTTCATCTGGTGGCGTTGGTGGAGATGCTGAATCTGGCGCATCATTGGGTGCCATCCACGGTGCATGAGGTCGACACCCTGCTGGCATGGCTGCTGGCGGTGGCCTTTCTGCTGATCTACTGGCGCTATCGGGCCATCTCGCTGGGAATTTTTGTTCTGCCGCTGGTTTTTCTGCTGCTTTTACTGCCAGCAGCGGGGCCGGATCGCGGCGTTCTTTCTGTACCGTGGATGCGCAACGGCTGGCTCTTCGTGCATATCTCTCTGCTGCTGGCCGCCTACACCGCGCTTACGCTGAGCCTGCTGGCCAGCCTGCTCTACTTGATGCAGGAGCGGCGTCTCAAGCATAAACAGGTGGATGGAATCTTTCGCCATCTGCCGCCACTCGACACCATTGACCAGATCGCATACAAATCTTTGCTGGTGGGATTTCCCTGCATGACGGCGGGCCTGCTGGCCGGATCTCTGATCGCGCAGGAGAGCGTTGGCGCGACATATTTTCTTGATCCCAAAGTGCTGCTTTCCATCGGCATGTGGGTGCTGTATGTCGGAATGCTCTATGTTCGCAGGCATACGGGACTGCGCGGCAAGCGAGCGGTGTATCTTTCGTCGTTGATCTTTCTTTTCGCGCTGACCGTGTGGGTTGCCAATCAATTCAGCACCGTCCATCGTTTTGTGATGCCATGAATCTTGTCCTTGTCGGAGTGAACCACAAATCGGCGCCACTGGAAGTGCGGGAGCGACTGGCGATTCCACTGGCTCGGCTGCCGGAGGCAACGCAGTCCTTGCTAAGTGTGCCGTGCGTGCGCGAAGGCTTGATCCTCTCCACCTGCAATCGCGTGGAAATTGTCACGTATCAGGAACCGGCGCAGGCGAAGCTGCTGGATTTCATCCATGATTATTTTGCCGTCGATCCGGCAACGGTGCGTCCATATCTCTACGAATTTCGTGCCAGCGAAGTGGTACGTCATTTGTTTCGCGTCGCCGCCAGCCTCGACTCGCTGGTTGTTGGCGAGTCGCAGATTCTTGGACAAGTGAAGGAATCCTACACGGTGGCGCGGGCCGTTGGGGCCGTGCAGTCGAACCTTGATCCGCTCTTGCAGCGCACCTTTACGGTCGCCAAAAAAATTCGCACAACGACCAGCATTGGAAGCTCCTCCGTCTCCGTTGCGTCGGTGGCCGTGCAACTGGCCAGCCGTATCTTTGGCTCCCTGCACAACAAGACGGTGTTGCTGGTTGGCACGGGCAAGATTGGAGAACTGGCTGCGCGCAGCCTGATGCAACAGGGCGCGGGAACCATGTACGTCTGCAACCGAACCTACGAGCGAGCCGTACCCCTGGCGCAACAGTTTGGCGCGCAGGTTGTTCCCTTCGAGAATCTACATGAGTTTGCCGCCAAGGCCGATGTCGTCATTAGCTCGACCGGCTCGCAGCAGCCTATCTTTGGGCCGGAGCATGGACATCTGTACGCGCAGCAGCGCAAACAGAGGCCCATGTTCTTTATCGACATTGCCGTGCCCCGCGATGTCGATCCTGCCATGAATCGCGTGGAGGGAATTTTTGTTTACACCATCGACGATTTGCAATCCGTGGCGGCCACGCACATCTCCAATCGGCAGAAGGAAGCGCAGGATGCCGAGGCCATCATCCGCAAGGAAGTGCAGTGGTATGAAGATCGCCAGCACGCGCTCGACGGCGTTCCGGCGATTGTGTCCTTGCAGCAGACGCTGGAATCTCTGCGCCAGAGCGAGTTGCAGCGCCTGAGCGCTCGTCTGGCGAGCCTCTCGCCGGAGCAGCGGCAGATGGTGGAGTCGCTGACCCGCTCGCTGGTCAATAAAATGCAGCACGCGCCCATTCAGGCCATCAAGCGCGCAGCGCGGGAGGGCGACCGCGAGACGCTGGCCGTGCTCCAGAATCTCTTCGATGCGCCAGAACGACATTGCGGCGAAGATTCCAGCGCTGCATATTCAGCCACAGAGGAAAGCGCGTTGGATGCAACTGCCGCGTGCGCGCTGAAAAAGGACGAGATCGCTTGATTCGCATTGGCAGCCGAGGATCGCAGCTCGCTCGCTGGCAAGCGTTGCATATCGCCGCGCGCTTGCAGGAGGTGGGCTGCCCGTCCTCCATTGAGATCATCACAACCACGGGCGACCGCATCCAGAACGCTCCTTTTACGCAGGTCGGAACCAAAGGGATGTTTACCAAAGAGATTGAAGAGGCTCTGTCTGCGGGCCGCATTGATCTTGCCGTCCATAGCATGAAAGATTTGCCAACAGAGTTGCTGCCGGAGTTTTGCATTGCCGCTGTTCCGCAACGAGCCGATGCGCGCGATGCGTTTGTTTCGGTGCAGCACGACAACCTGCATGATGTGCCTACAAAGTCCACGATTGGCACCAGCAGCCTGCGACGTCAAGCGCAGATACGCGTCTTGCGCCCCGATGTTCGCGTCCACGAGCTGCGCGGCAATGTGGATACACGGCTGCGCAAGCTGGTCAGCGGGCAATACGATGCCATCATCCTGGCCGCCGCCGGGCTGGAGCGTCTGGGGTATACGCAACATTTGCGTGGGCATTTTGAGGTGGAAGAGATGTGCCCTGCAGCCGCGCAGGGCGCGCTGGCCATCGAATGTCGCAGTGACGACCAGCAGACGCAAAAGATTTTATCTGCATTGCATCACGCGCCCACGGGCTTTGCGGTTGCCGTGGAACGCGCAGTGCTGGCCCAGTTGGGCGGCGGCTGCCATCTTCCCGTCGGCGTGCATTGTGGGCCGCAGGATGCCGCGCATTGGAAGATCACAGCGGTAGTGGCGCGTCCAGATGGAACGGCCATTCTGCGCGAACAGAGGACGGAGCCAACAACGGAGTTGTCCGATGCCGCCGCGCAAAGCCTAGGAGACTCCATTGCCCAGAGCTTGCTGGCGCGGGGAGCTGGAGGTGTGCTCGCTGCAATGGCTCTCGCAGCAGGCAGCGAAGGCAAACCGGACGCCGAAGATAAGGCAGCCAATGGGGATGAGGCGGGCGCATGAAACCGCTCACTGGGCGCAGGATTCTTATCACCCGCGCGCGACATCAGGCGGGATCGCTCTACCAGGCTTTGCAATCTCTGGGCGCGGAGGTAATAGTTGCGCCCATGATCGAAATTTCTCCGCCGGATTCCTACGCGCCGCTCGACGACGCGCTTCGCAATCTCTCGCGCTATGACTGGCTGGTGTTGACCAGCGCAAATGGCGCTGCCGCACTCTGGAGCCGCATGGAGGCGCTCGGTCTTTCCGTCCGCGCGATGCCCGCCGTGCAGGTGGCCGCCGTTGGCCCCGCAACCGCGCACGCATTGGAGCAACAGGGATGGACGATTCATGCTCTGCCCAAGGCTTATGTTGCCGAGGCCGTTGTGGATGCGCTGCGGGACAAGGTTGCAGGCAAACGTGTCCTGCTGATTCGCGCCAAGGTTGCACGCGACGTGATTCCAGAGGAGCTGGCACGACTCGGTGCCCACGTGCAGGTTGTCGATGCGTATCAAACCGTGATGCCTGTCGATGCCCGCCAGCAGATGCAAGCCATTTTTGCGGATGCGATGCAGCTTCCGCAGGTCATCCTGTTCACCAGTTCTTCCACGGTGAAGCATTTTTTTCGACTGCTGCACGCGGCGGGATGGGACTTGTTGCCAAAGAATACTGTTGTAGCTTCCATCGGCCCCATCACCAGCCAGACGCTGCGGGAGCATGGCGTCGATCCAGAGATCGAAGCAGAAATGCACTCCATCCCCGGGCTGGTGGAGGCAATGGCCCTGTATTTTTCTGGCAGACCGTAGCTGTCCATATCGGTGGAATTTCGCCGGAGCAAGCAGCACAGACGCAGTCGCTGCTATGCTCGATGCACAAACAGGCTGTATAACAGGATGACGAGAACGATGCCTGAAATCGCAACGTACAGATAATCGCGCTCCATCCAAAAGGCAATCACAGAGAAAAGAACTCGCGCTACGGGCGTGGCAATCAACAGCAGCAGTCCAAACTGGATGATGCCAAGATCGTGTCCGTGCAGCGCCTCCTGCACAATGCCCGATACGTTGTTGAGCGGTGCTTGGATTCCATGAAAAACGCGATAGTCGGGAATAGAGCGTCCATGATGCAGCAGAAACAGCGCTCCCCCAATGAAAATGACAATGGCAGAAAGAATCATGCCTGTTCGTAAAAGCACGCTGATGCGTACATCAATCAGCGTGTCGTCCATCTCTTGTATGGCGGGCATTTAGAGCCTCCCGGTAAAGCCGTTGTAGATCATTTCGATTCCAAGAAACGCAATCACAATGGCAAAAATGATGCGCAGCGCATGGGTCTTGGCCTGAACCAAAAAACGTGCTCCAAGAAGCGAGCCTGCCAGAACGCCTAAGGTGACTGGCATGGCCAGACCAGGGTCAATATAGCCTCGGCTCAGATAGACTCCAGCGCTGGCGGCGGCGGTAACGCCGATCATGAAATTACTTGTCGTGGTGGAAACCTTGAAGGGAATCTGCATGGCCTCATCCATCGCCAGCACTTTGACTGCGCCAGAGCCGATACCGAGCAACCCGGAGAGCGTGCCGGCGCCAAACATGATGCCAAAGCCCAGCGGAACGCGGCGAACCAGATAATGCTGTTTCTCGTCTCCGACAGGGTAGCTTCCATTCATGCGCAGCGCGGAGGCAATGGGATCTGGCCCGCGTTGCAGGTGGGCATCGCTGCGCTTGCGATTCGACATTGCCGCTGAATACAGCAGAACCAGGCCGAAGATGATGGCAATGGCTGCTGCCGAGGTCTTGGTGGCGAGAAAAGCGCCGCAGATTGCTCCGATGGTCGTGGCAATCTCCAGAAACATGCCGATGCGAATGTTGGAGAATCCCTCCTTGACATACGCGGCGGCGGAGCCGGAGGAGGTTGCAATGACGGATACCAGCGAGGCTCCTATAGCGTAGCGAATGTCCACGCCAAAGGCCAGCGTCAGCAGTGGAACGATGACCACGCCTCCGCCCAGTCCGGTCAATGCTCCCAGAAATCCTGCGAGAAGCGCTCCGGCTCCAAGAATGGCGGTAAACTCTGCACTGTTCATGAACGATTCCAATTCGATGATAGATGAAAGTTGGACAACGAAGCATTCCGGGGCTTCGTTGAAGCGTGCAAACGTCTATTGTGGCATCGGTTGCACGCGTGGCTCCGGCGGCGCGACCTGTGCAGGCAAAGTGGCTGGCGCAGACGAAGTGGCTGGCGCGGACGAAGCCTGCGGCTGGCTCTCACTGGGAAAGCTCTCCTGTGGCTGCTTGGCGATGGCGGCGCGCATGAATTGTATCCAGATGGGCAGCGCAGCCCGCGCGCCTGTTTCCTTGTTGCCCAGGCTTTGGCGATTGTCATATCCCACCCACACGCCGCAGGTGTAGGACGGAGAAAATCCAAGAAACCATGCATCGGTAAAGTCATTGGTGGTTCCGGTTTTTCCTCCCAGCGGATGATGCAATTGGCTGGCTGCCGCTGCGGTGCCTCCGGGCTGCGTGACAGCTTCCAACATTTGCATCATCTGTCGCGCGGATTTCTGATCTGTGGACACATGCACATCGGAGATTGCCTGATACAGGGTCTCGTCATCGTCGTTGGCCACGCGCCGGATGAAGTGCGGCGTCAGGCGAACCCCATCGTTGGGAAAGCTGCTGTAAGCGGCCACCTGCTCGTACAAGCTAACTCCGGCAGAGCCAAGCGCAAGGGGCAGATAGGGAGGAAGACTGGATGTTACGCCGAAGCGGCGCGCCGTTGCGATGACCTTCTCAATGCCCAGTTGATCGGCCAGCTTGAGCGCCGGAATGTTGCGCGAGTCGGCAAAGGCGCGCAGCAGTGGGATATTTCCCAGATAGCGATTGTCGTAATCATGGGGAACATAAGGGCCGGACGGAGTAGGAAATGTAATCGGCGCATCGAGAATTTTGCTCTCTGGCGTCTCGCCAGCTTCCATTGCCGCCGTGTAGACATAGGCTTTGAATGAGGAGCCAGTTTGTCGCTCCGCTTGCATGGCGCGGTCATATTGCGACAGGTTGAAGTCGCGCCCGCCCACCATTGCCATCACCTCTCCGCTGGCGTTGTCCACGGCCAGCAGCGCGGCCTGCGTTCCGGAGTCCTGCTCCAGCGTGGCGTGCAGCAGCGTTCCGTTGGTATCGGTCGGCGGTGTAATTTTGACGTAAACAATATCGCCAATGCGGAGAAAATCCGTCGCGGTTGCATGTCCCGTCCAGGCCCAGCCGTCGGAATTGATTAGTACGTTGCGTTGGCCCACGCGAACTGTCACCTCATAGGGCAGTACCGCCGTTACCAGTCCGTGGATGTAGGCTCCTGGCGCCAATGGAAGGCTCCAGTCGGGATGATGAAAGGCATTCAAGGAACTGCCTCCGGCAATCACGTTTAACAACTGGCCTTTCCAGCCATGCCGACGCTCATACGCGGCCAGCCCGTCCAGAACGGATTGGTTGGCCACCTGTTGCAGGCCCAGATCCAGCGTGGTGTAGACGCGCAAGCCTCCCTGATGAACCATCTCTGCGCCAAAGCGCTTGTCGAGTTCCCTGCGAACCTCTTCGACAAACCACGGCGCTACGGTGTTTGCAGGTGGCTCAATGTGAAGGCCCAGCGGAGCGGTTTTGGCCGCCTCCGCCTGCTGCTGCGTGATGATGCCATCCTCCAGCATGGCGTTCAGCACGCGGTTTCTGCGATGCAAGGCCCGTTCTGGATTGTTGACCGGAGAATAATAGGAAGGCCCGCGTGGCAGCGCAGCCAGCAGCGCGGCCTCTGGCAGCGTCAGGTCGCGCGCCTGTTTGCTGAAGTAGTATTCCGAGCCAGCTTCAAACCCATACACGCCTTGGCCCAGATAAATCTGGTTGGCGTAGAGCGTAAAAATTTGTTCCTTGGTAAAGTTTCGCTCGATCTGGATGGAGAGAAACACCTCCTGCAACTTGCGACGAAACGTGCGATCAGGAGAGAGAAAAAGATTGCGCGCCAGTTGCATGGTCAGAGTTGAAGCTCCCTGGGCGCGGCTGTCCCGCGTCAGATCGCGGTAGGCCGCTCCGGCCACGCGGAAGAGGTTCACCCCCCAGTGACGCTCAAAATTCTTGTCTTCGATGGAGAGCACCGCATGGCGCAGAATCGGTGGAATATCGTCATAACCAATCACTACGCGCCGCTCCAGTGCAAAGGAGCCGATGATAGCGCCGTGAATGTCGTAGAGTTCCGTGGTGGCGCTGGGGCGGTAGCGCTCCAGGTCGTCGATCTGCGGAAGATCGACGGAGTAGATCAATATGAGACCGCCGAGTGCTCCAAACAAGGCGGACAGCAGCGCCAGCACAAGAAATGCGGCGCGTCCCGCCAACTTTCTGCGCCGGGGAACAAAAGGGCGAAATCCATGTCGGTCGCCCCGAAATGCGCCTTGTGCTGGAGTGGAAGACTTCAATCGACGACCCTGCTAATTTCCCTGTGCTGCAACTCCAAAGAGCGATCTTGCTGCAATTGCAGCCGGCGCGCACTCGCAGCGGTTAGAGTGTTTTCTGGCGCAGTAACGCCAACGCCTTGTCCAATTGCCCGTCGGAATTGGCTGGCGCTGAAGATGGCGCATTCGTGCTCCCGGCGGGCGCTCTGGAAGTAGCAGCAGATGCCGCAGCGAGAACCGTGTTGCTGGCTGCCACCTCTACATTGGGAGTGACGCCTTTTTCCTGAATCACGATGCCCGATGGACTCTGGTACTTGGCCACAGAGAGAAACAGCATGTCGCCACCCGGCAGGGGAATCTGCTTCTGTACCACCCCGGAACCGAAAGTGGGATTGCCCACAACGTCCGCCCGCGTATTGTCGAGCAACGCAGCGGCAACGATCTCCGCCGGGCCGGAGGTTCCCCGATTCACCAGCACGGCGAGTGGGGCAGCGGTCATAAATTTCTTTGGATCGGCAGTGAATATCTGCTTGGGTACGGTCTGCCCTTCCAGAATGGACATGGTTCCGGTTCGCAGAAAGGCATTCGCCAGCCGCAGCGCGGAGGCTACATCTCCGTCGGAAACATCCCGCAAATCTAGCAGAACTTTCTGGTTCCCGTTCTTCTGCATGGCGTGCAGTCGGTCGATGACCAGATGCACGCGATCCTTGGATAACTCGTAGGGCTTCAGATACAGAATGCTGTTGTTTTCAAACTGCTCGACATCGACGGCGGGATACGGCAAAATCTCGCGAGTCAGCGTCAGCATGTCAGGCGCGGCGCTGGATGGTCGAATCACCGTAAAGGTGACTTGCGATCCAGGCTGCCCCTGCAACAAAAGACGAAGAATCGCGGGCGACATTACGCGTGTGCTTTTTCCGCCGACGGATTCAATCACATCGCCGTCTTTGATGTTGGCTTTTTCGGCGGCGCTTCCTGGCTCCACGGTGACGATGGTGGCGTAGCCGAAGCGCTTGGATACGTCGATGCCAATCTGGGCCGTTCCGACATGTTGCAGCGCCTGATACTCCGCATAATCCTTGGCGGTCAGGTAGCTGGAGTCCGGGTCCAGTCCTTCCAGCAGGCCGCGCAGGGCACCCACGGAGACGCGATGAATGTTCGGCGTCACCACGTAATCATTCTGGATGTGCTGCAACACTTCGCTGTAGACCTCGATCTGCCGATAGGCATTGTCATCGCTGGCGGCGCGAACGCCACCGGGCATGAACCCGCCGAGGAACACAAAGACGACCAACACGACAGAGATGGCGAGGATGGAGAGCTTAAAGGCTTTGGGCATACGCGCAATGCGGCCCTTCAGAACCGCTGCCAGTAGTGTACATCGGGAATGTCTACCGGGCGCAGCGTGGAGTTTTCAAGATTCTTTGCAGCGTGTGGGTCTGGTGGCGGCGAGTGGAATCGAACCACCGACCTACGGGTTATGAGTCCGTCGCTCTAACCATCTGAGCTACGCCGCCGGAAAGCCTTCTACAAAGAGTACAGGAGGGCGATGGAAGAATGTACCCGCCGCAGAGACCGGAGGCCATTCGGACGATGACGGGACGCGGACGCGCTCCCAGCCGCCGTTCTGTCCCAATGATACGGAGTGTCAAAATGTAGTGTCAAATTTTTCCGCAAAGATCGAACTTGGCACACGAAAAATAGATGTGTCTCCATGTGCCGTGTTCTTTGTCATGGATTAACTTCCGCCGCAGCTCCGGGGATTTCATGAAGCAGCTTCGGAAGAGCAAGCGCTCGATGGTGCTCCCCATAGGCGGAAAAGCCGCCGCTATCGCGCAAAATGGTACTCTGAAGCCAGACGTATGTCATCTCTCCTATATTTTTTCCGTTCCAGATTTCGCGCGATTCCCCGCATCGCGGGCTTGCTGGCCTGCGTGCTGCTTGTGTCTTCGTCCGCAGGCGCGCGTTCCAAACCAGAAGCAGCGCCCGCGCTGCCGCCATTGTTGCCGATGGCGTTTTCCGCTTGGCAACAGGTGGGGACTCCGCAACGCAGCGACCGCCCTGCTGCTGTCGATGCAGGCAATGCCGCTGTATTGCAGGAGTGCGGCTTCCAGCGCTTTGAATCCGCTGCCTACACGCGTGATGATGGCAAGCTGGCGGTAAGGGCGATGCAGTTTGAAGATGCCAGCGGCGCCTGGAGCGCGTTTACCTTCTATCGGCGTCCGAACATGCTGCCGGAGAGCATCGGTGCGGGAGCAGCCTATGACGGCGCGCATATTCTTTTTTGGAGCGGCAATCTGCTGGTCGATGCGACCTTCAATCATCTGACGGCCATGTCTGCCTCCGAGCTGCGCGATCTGGCGCAGCAGTTGCCGCGGCCTGTGGGCAGCGCCGCAATTCTTCCCAATCTCGATGGCTATCTGCCTGTGCAGCACTTGCAGCGAAACTCATTGCGCTACGCGCTGGGGCCGCAGACCTACGCGCTCGGTGGAGGCGCGCTGCCGCCATCGCTGGTGGATTTTGCGCGCGGCGCCGAGGTCGTGACGGCGCAATATGAGGCCGCCGATGGCACCGGCCTGCTGACGTTGCTGGAATATCCCACGCCGCAGATTGCGATGGATCGCGAACGCGCCATGCAGTCGTATCTGAGGGCAGGGAACACCACGCAAAGCAACTGGTCGCAATTGCTGGTCAGCAGCAATCCTGGCGCGCTACAAACGCGACGCTCCGGGCCTCTGGTCGCTGTCACCGCTGGAGATTTTTCCGCAGCCGAAGCGCAGAATGTTCTCGGCCACCTACACTATGAAGCGAATGTGACCTGGAACGATCCGAAAGGGTACATCAGCGATGCTTCCAAACTGGGGAGACTCATTGTCGGCATCTTCACTCTCGTGGGCATTCTGGCAGGCACGGCGCTGCTCATTGGATTTTTCTTTGGCGGCGGACGCGCATTGCTGCGGCGACTGCGCGGGAAGCCAGCTTCCGCGCTCGACGAAACGATGGAAATCATTACGCTGAATTTAAGAAATTGATGAGAGACAGACGACAAGTTTTAGGGTGGAATGTGGCGTGCTCCGGTCGAAATTGAACCATTCCTAGTGCAAATGTCCTCTAACCCTCTCAAAAATAGGCGATTGCGGGATAATTAACTCCAGGTGGCGAATATTTGGCAAACCAGTAGGATCGGATTTCGCTTTTTGTTTACAATTTATCTTATTGATTTATAGGGACTTATTTTGATTCTTAAATTGGCTTGACACCCTCGAACGCGGCCCATAAGATTTCGCCAGAAAGTTCTGATGGCTTTGCCTCCGTTGGAACTATTCTCCCTAAAGAAAAGGCCGCCCTGTTGCCGGGTGGCCTTTTCGTTTGTTCCACAGCGTTTTTTGGCAGGTGATATGTTCGTACTTCTTTGCATTCCGATCGTCGCCACGTTCTACGCTTTGCCGCTCGTATTTGGGTGGGTGGCTCCGAATCGCTTCTATGGTTTTCGCCATCCGAGGACGCGCGCGCATCCCCACCTCTGGTACGCCGCCAACCGAATTGCCGGAATTCATTTGATCGCGGCAATGGCGCTCTGCGTGGGCATTGAGTTTGCCGTGCCGAGCCTGCATCGCGGGGTAGGAGCGCATGTGGCTGCTCCGCTGGTGCAGATCAGCGGCCTGATTATTGCGAATGCGCTGACACTACTGCGCGTGCTCCGCATGAGTTCCATGCGCGGCCCGCGCCGCTGAGCATTATGGGATTTTCTGCGCACTGTTCTGCCGGGCAGGATCGTGAAACTGCGCTGCCAAAGACTCCGAAGGATTTTTTCCGAGAGGATTTTCGTTTGTAACGGTCAGTTCTCCCAGGCGTTGCAGCGGCAGGCTCTGCGGATAGGTCTTCCGAATGAAGTCGATCATTTTTTCCCGAACGTAGCAGCGCAAATTCCACAGATCCAGAGAGTCGCGCGCACTCATCAGGCAGCGTAGCTGCATACAGCGCTCGTTCAACTCCGTTACTTGGAGACCGCATATCTTTTTGGTGGTATCCCAGAAGGGCGTGCTTTCAAGCACTCTTTGCAGCTCCTCGCGTAGCGGCTCAACGGGGACGGTGTAGTCCACATAAACAAAGCATGTGCCCATGAGCGCCGTGCCTTTTCTTGACCAGTTCTGGAATGGTTGATCAATGAAATAGCTTAGAGGCACGATCAGGCGACGCCAATCCCAGATGCGAACCACCACGTAGGTCGTGGTGATGTCCTCAATCCATCCCCATTCGTTATCTACAATCACCACGTCTTCGATGCGGATGGATTCGCTGATCGCGATCTGCAATCCTGCCAGGACATTGGAGACGCTGGATTTTGCCGTTGCCGCCAGCGCCAGACTGACGATGCCGGCAGAGGCCAACAGTCCAGCCCCATACTTGGCCAACTTGTTATCGAAGCTATACAGCATCATGCCGAGGGCGGCGATCACAATCAGGATAATGGCCAGCCGACGTATGACCTTCATCTGCGTATGTATGTGCCGCGCGCGGGCATTGTCTGCCTGGGTGATGTCATAACGGCGCATCAACATATCTTCAAGGGTGTAGATGCTGGCAATGGCGACCCAGGCCAATTCGCCGATAAAAATCAACTGCACGGCATGGCGCAGCAAAATGTGGGAATGCTTTGTAATGGGAAGGTACGCTGATGACAGCATGGCCCCGGAGGTAAGGAATAACCAGAAAGCTGGCTTGCGAAAACGCCGGACGATGTGTTGCCTCTGTGGCGTATCCGCTAGGTTTCTGTGCAGGATATAGCGAAAGACAAGCGCGTGTACGGCGTAGCCGGCCAGGATCGCTCCACTGACGAGGATCACGCCGACAAGCAAGGGGTGCTGGTGCAGATTGAAATTATGCATAGCCCGGGGAATCTTCCTTATTCCCAATGGATGCAACTTTACTCGCGGAGTTTGCCCGGAGAGGAATTTTTTCGACGCAGCGCAAAAATGCGAAATACGTTCCCTGTGACATAAACAATGATGCAAGAATTTTTTCGGCGCAGCGCAATTATGAGGATGCGCGTCGATACTCCCCGCTCTTGCCGCCGGACTTATGCTCCAGCGCAATCTCGCGAATCAGGATGCCTTTGTCGAGCGCCTTGCACATGTCGTAGAGGGTGAGCGCTGCAATTGAAACTGCTGTCATGGCTTCCATCTCTACGCCAGTGTTGGCCGTGGTTGCGACCGTGGCACGCACGCACACGCCACCGGGACGCATCTCCATCGCTACATTGACAAAGCTGAGCGGCAGCGGATGACACATAGGAATCAGGTCGCTGGTGCGCTTGGCCGCCTGAATCCCGGCGATTCGAGCTACCTCCAGCGGATTGCCTTTTGCGTTATGGGGCAGCGCGTCCAGCACGGCAGGCGAGAGCGCGACAAAGGCCGTTGCTGTTGCCTCGCGCCGTGTCGGCACCTTGTCGCTGACATCGACCATGCGCGCGCGGCCTTCAGAATCGTAATGCGAGAGCGGAGTCATGCCCCCAGCCTAGCAGCTAGGTATGGAAGTTCTGAAATGTATGCGTCGACGAAAAAGGCATTGGGGCGCGTGGGCAGGCAAAATTAGGAAACAACTTTGCTCAACAATTCGACAAGCGCATCCGCGCTGCGAATCGGCGGATGGCAACTTGCGCCCGCGCATACTACGGCCAAGCTCGCGTCGTTTGCCAGTTCCGGCAGATGGGGCAACGTCTCGGCCAGCAGAGGTGGCAACGCGCCTTGCTGCATCGCGGCGCGAGGAATGCGCAGCACGGTTTTGTTGATGGCATACCGCGCCATCGCTGCCACGGCCAGTTGTTCGGCTGCCGCGCCCTCTCCAACGACGCAGACCTGCACTGGCGGAAGTAAAAATCGCTGTAGCGCCAGCCCATAGGCTCCGGCGTAGAGGCCAAAGTGCTCCACCACGCCCGCGAAGGTCTCCAACGTGTCCTGCGCCTTTTTGCGCCAGTCTGCGCGTCCGTTGTATGCCTCCAGACGCAGCAGGAGCGTTGCGGCCACCGGGTTTCCTGCCGGAGTGGGCGCATCTTGGAGCGGCTTGCGGCGCGCTCCCAGCACGCCCAGCGAAGCGGTTGCGGTATCGGGTGTTGCGGTATCGAAGAAGCCGCCGCCAGTCGCGTCATAAAAACGCGCAATCATCGCTTCGGCAATCGCTTCGGCAGCGTGGAAGTAGCGTATCTCCGTCGTACACTCCCAGGCATCGATGCAGGCCTGGCCCAGCATGGCGTAATCGTCCAACATGCCGACGACGATGTTGGCAGGAGGCTGACCATCGGCTGTGGCAACCACGCGGCGCAACGTTCCCGCAGGGGAACCCTCGGTCTGCCACGCCTCGCGCAAAATGCGGTCAAGCGATTGCAAGGCAAATTGCTTCGCGCCCTTCATCCCCAGAACACGCGCCGCTTCCAGGTACGCGGAGATACACATTGCATTCCAGTTCACATACAACGTGGTGTCCACATATGGCGTGGGGCGCTGCAATCGTGCTGCGGAAAGTTTCTCTCGCGCAGAAGTTAGCAGCCGCTGCGCCTCTTCCACGCTGATTGCGCCGCGCCGCGCCACTTCGCTCAGCGCATGATTCACATGCAGAACATTCTTCGCCGGATTGTGGTGCATGTCGCCGAGTTCGCCAATGTCGTAATAGATCGCGGCCACGTCCATCTCGCTGGAGGTCAGCACGGCGGCGGCCTCCTCGCGTGTCCAGGTAAAGTAGTCGCCGTCGTCGTCGAGCGAAACATCGGCATCCTGCGATCCATAAAATCCGCCGCGTTCGCGGTCGCTGAGGCAGGCATCCATCCAGCGAACAATATCTTTCGCGACGCGGGCATGTTCGGGATCGACGAAGCTCTGGAAGCTGTGGACATAATTCTTCAGCAGCTCGGAATTGTCGTAGGCCATCTTCTCAAAATGCGGCACCACCCAGCGCTCATCGACGGAGTAGCGATGGAAGCCTCCGGCAAGCTGGTCGTAGATGCCGCCACGCGCCATCTTGTCCAACGTGATCTGCGCGGCGTTGCGTGTGCCTGCATCGCCAGTACGCGCGGCATGATCGAGCAGCAAATCCATCGCTGCCGCATGAGGAAATTTAGGCTGCGAACCAAACCCTCCGTTACGCGGATCAAATTGCTGCACGGCGGACTGAATCAGCTTTTCTACCAGCGCCGCGTGCAGATCGCCGGATCGCCCGGAGAAGGTTTCGTTGTATTGAATCGCGCTTACGACGCTCTCAGAAGATTCAACAACTTCATCGTGCTTCGTGCGAAAGACATCCACCATCGTCAGCAGGACGCGCGCAAATCCAGGGCGGCCATAGCGCTCCTCTTTAGGAAAATAGGTTCCGCCAAAATATGGCTTGCCCTCTGGCGTAAGAATCACCGTCAACGGCCAGCCACCGGTTCCGCTCATCGCAGAGACAGCAGCCTGATAGCGGCTGTCCACATCGGGTCGCTCGTCGCGATCCACTTTGATGGCGATAAAGTATTCGTTCAGAATCGCGGCAATTTCGGCATCCTCGT
>DAHXNK010000028.1 GCA_027365415.1 Acidobacteriaceae bacterium | reverse complement strand
GAGCAGCAATACTCTGTATTTTCTGCCATTCAAGGATTTACATTTACCCGCCGCGCAGTTGCAGATTCAATGGACGCAGGTAGATGGAGCGCCTGCCATTACGCTGCGTTCGGCCACGCTGGCGCGGGACGTGAATCTGGACTTTGGCGCGCTTGATGTGCAGCTTGCGGATAATTTCTTCGATCTGCTTCCGGGCCAGTCGAAGACAATTGTGCTGCAAACCAAGGTACCGTTGAGCGCCTTGCAGTCGGCGCTGCATGGGATGTCTTTGACGGATGCCTTTGCGCCAGCGGCTCCGGCCTCCACCTCCAGCGAAAAAGCATCGCGATAAACAGAAGAACGGGCGGCGACGAATATCGCTGCCCGCTCGCTGGTGTGCTGGCTGTGGGTTACTTTGCTGCGTGCTCGAAGCGCTTATTGACTTCGTCCCAGTTCACGGTGTTCCACCAGGCGGCCAGATAATCGGCGCGGCGGTTCTGATACTTCAGATAGTAAGCGTGCTCCCAGACATCGTTGCCCAGAATTGGATACAGTCCCTGCGACAGGGGATTGTCCTGGTTCGGCGTGGCCAGAATCTTCAGCTTGCCGCTCTCGAAGACCAGCCAGCCCCAGCCGGAGCCAAACTGTTTGGTAGCTGCTTCGTTGAAGAGCTTTTTGAACTCATCGAAGCTGCCAAAGTCCTTGGTGATCTGCGCGCCAATTTTCCCGGTCGGCGCGCCGCCGCCCTGCGGCTTCATAATCTGCCAGAACATCGTATGGTTTACATGCCCGCCGCCATTGTTGCGTACTGTGGCGCGAATGTCTTCTGGCACGGTACTCAGGTTACGCAGCAGGTCTTCGGCGGCGTGCTTGGCAAGTTCGGGGTGCTTCTCGATGGCCGCATTCAGGTTGTTGATATATGCCTGATGATGCTTGTCGTGGTGTAGGCGCATGGTGGCCTCGTCGATGTGTGGCTCCAGCGCAGTGTAGTCGTAGGGAAGGGGTGCGAGTTCGTGTGCCAAAATGTTCCTCCTGTGCGGGTTGTTTCCCGTATCATTTGCTTCGATTGCCGATCTGGGTTGCGCGTCTGCGCCGCCAGACCGTACTCGTAACTAAGATGCCATTTTTATCCTACAGGTCAATCGGCATCTCACATATATGGATGTCGTCCGTCTCTATAGCAGCGCGTAATTTTATGGCGCGCATTCATTTTCGCAGACGGCAACAGAATGGGTAGGGGAGCGGTACACTGCATTCTGAAAGAAGTTGCCTGCTGCATGGACGTGAGTCAGTTCCCGTATCTAAATAACGGGTAAAGCTCAGAAGAGAAAGCAAATGCTGGCTTCAAACAATCTGCCGATGAGGTGTGCATGACGGTACTTTCCCCGGAGTATCACTGGATTCAAGCTGATGGCCCCGCGCCCGGCGCGCCCGGCGTGGAGCCGCGCTGGACCTCCAGCAAAAAAGATGCGGTTGGCACGGCTTACGCTGCCTCCAGCCGTGTCTGGTACACGCTCTCTCACGGCATTCTGAATGAAATTTATTATCCGACCATTGATCGCCCGCAGGTGCGTGATCTGGGATTTTTAATCACGGACGGCGAGACCTTTTTTCACGAGGTCAAGCGCGATCTAAGCAGCACCTTCGAGTACATCGACAAGGACGCTCTGGCCGTGCGCATTACCAGCCGCAGCCCGGAGGGCCAGTATACGCTGGTACAGGAGATCATCTCTGACCCGCACTATCCGGTTGTGCTGGTGCATGTGCGCGTTGAAGGGAAACCGTCGCTGCTGGATCGACTCAAGGTTTACGCGCTGCTGGCTCCGCATATGGAGGGTGGCGGCAAGGGAAATTCTGCGCGCGCCGTGGAGGTGAATGGCCGCCGGGTTTTAGTGGCGTGGAAGGACCCCACCTCGCTGGCAATGGGCGTGGATTGCGACTTTACCCGCGTTTCCTGTGGCTATGTTGGCCCGAGCGACGGCTGGCAAGATCTAAACAACAACCTGACGATGGACTGGGAGTATGATCAGGCGCTTGATGGCAACATTGCCGTTATGGGCGAGATTGAGGTTGCGCGCCACAGGGAATTCACTTTGGCCGTGGGCTTTGGGCGGGGACATCATGCGGCCATTTCCAGCATGATGCAAACGTTGGCCACGCCATTTGAAGCGCATCTGGCGCGGTTTATCGAGCAGTGGCGACGCGCCAAATTTCCCGTGGATCTGACCTCTGCGGCCACCGATGGCGGATACCTGCTGCGCGTCAGCCGCAACGTCCTGCTGGCGCACGAGGACAAGACTTATCCCGGCGCTTTTATCGCTTCCATGTCGATTCCCTGGGGGCAATCCAAGGGTGACGACGATCTGGGTGGCTACCACTTGGTCTGGACCCGCGACATGGTGCAGAGCGCCACAGCGCTGATGGCCTGCGGACGCATGGAAACAGCATTACGCGCTTTGGTCTATCTGGCCACCACGCAGCGGCCTGATGGCAGCTTCGCGCAGAATTTTTGGGTCAACGGCACGCCCTACTGGACAGGAATGCAGTTGGACGAAGTGGCCTTGCCCATTGTGCTGGCCTGGCGGCTTTGGAAGGCGGGCGAGTTAGGAAGCTTCGACGTATTTCCTTTTATCGAGCGGGCTGCGGGTTTTTTGGTGCGCCATGCTCCGGTTACGCAGCAGGAGCGCTGGGAGGAAAATGCGGGCTATTCCCCTTCTACGCTGGCTGCGGTCATCACGGGTCTCATCTGCGCCAGCGACCTGGCCCAGGCGCGTGGAGCGCAGGAGATGGCCGGGATGCTGTCTGTTTTCGCCGACTGGCTGGAGTCCAATCTGGAAGATTGGACAGTCACCAACGAAGGCATTTTGCACCCGGAGATCCAGCGTCACTACATGCGTATCCGTCCGCCGCAATGCGGCGATCCTTATGCCAACGCGGATTGTGGCAACGACCGCCTGCATCTCTCCAACCGCGGCCCCGGCGAGCAGTATGAGTATGAGGCTCGCGAGGTCATCGACCAGGGATTTTTGGAACTGGTGCGCTATGGCATCCGCTCGCCCCACGATCCGCTCATCGTCGATTCGCTCAAGGTGGTCGATGCGGTGCTGAAGAGCGAAACGCCCTTCGGCCCCTGTTGGCGGCGCTATAACCACGATGGCTACGGACAACGCCATGACGGCGGCCCGTATCTGGGGTGGGGGCAGGGTCGCGCTTGGCCGCTGCTTACTGGCGAACGCGCTCATTACGAACTGGCAGCGGGAGCGGATGCGCGTCCACTCATCCGTGCCTATGAACGCTTCAGCTCGCAGGGCGGCATGTTGCCGGAGCAGATATGGGACGATCCCGATCTGCCCGATCGTGGCATGTATCTGGGGCGACCCTCTGGCTCGGCGATGCCGCTGGCCTGGGCACATGCCGAGTATCTCAAGCTGTTGCGTTCTGTGGTCGATGGGCACATCTTCGACAGCATTCCGGTGGTCGAAGATCGCTACCTGCGCAAGCGTCCGGAGCATATGGTGGAAATCTTCAAGCTCGACCGAAAATTGAAGCGTATTGCAGCAGGCAAAACGCTGCGTATCTTGGCGTTTGCGCGCTTCCGCGTTGTATGGACGGCGGATAACTGGCAGACCGTGAACACCGTGGAGGCCAAACACGCGGGCTACCCTGGTTGCTTTGCTGATATTGTTGTGCTCCCAAGCCAGCAAGCTCCCGTGCAGTTCACGCTGTATTGGCCGAAGGAGGATCGCTGGGAAAACGAAAATTACACTGTGAACGTGGATGAGGCGCAAGGATAAATCGCATAGCATATCCCATCCCAAGTTAAAATCTGCGAGTCTAGTCTATAGAATGTTGGTTGTGAAGACTGGAATCAGTGCGGCGTACAAGCCGGGAACGGGATTTTTTTGAGGAACTTATGAGCGAACTGGATACTGTATCAATTAACACGCTACGTTTTCTGGCTGTTGATGCTGTCGAGAAAGCAAAAAGCGGGCATCCGGGCGCGCCTTTGGGCGATGCGCCGATAGCGTATATGCTCTTTCACAAGATAATGCGCCACAATCCGGCCCACGCCAAGTGGAGCAATCGGGATCGCTTCGTGCTCTCCAATGGCCACGCCTCGGCCATGCTCTACTCCGCGCTGCATCTTTCGGGCTACAAGGTTTCTCTGGACGATCTCCAGCAATTTCGCCAATGGCACTCCATCACGCCCGGACATCCAGAGCGTGGCGACACCGATGGCGTCGAAGTGACGACAGGGCCGCTCGGTCAGGGGCTGGCGATGGCCGTCGGTCTGGCGATGGCAGAAAAGCACCTGGCTGCGCGCTACAACCAGCCCGGCCACAATGTGGTCGATCATTACACCTACACGCTCTGCGGCGATGGCGACCTGATGGAAGGTGTTTCGCACGAGGCATGTTCGCTGGCTGGAACGCTTGGCCTGGGCAAGCTGATTGTGCTCTACGATGACAATCTGATCTCGCTGGATGGGCCGACGGAACTGTCGTTTACCGAAGACGTGGCCAAGCGCTTCGATGCCTACCACTGGCATGTGCAGCGTGTTGCCGATGGCAATGATCTGGCCGCCATCGAGCAAGCCATTACCGCTGCCCAGGCTGTTACCGATAGGCCGTCCATCATCGCCGTGCGCACCATCATCGGCTATGGCAGCCCAAAGGCCGGAAGCTCCAAGGCCCACGGTGAACCGCTTGGCGCAGAAGACGTGAAGAAGACCAAAGAGAAGCTGGGCTGGCCTGCGGACAGGAGCTTCTATGTGCCCGACGAGGCCCGCAAAAACTGGGACACCATTCGTCCGCGCGGCTCAAAGTTGGAAGCCGAGTGGAATGCGCTCTTCGTAAAATACAAGCAGCAGTTTCCTGATCTAGCCGCAGAGTACGAGCGCGCTTTTGCGGGCAAGCTGCCTGCTGGCTGGGAGGCCAGCGTGCCGAAGTTTGCCGCAGACTCCAAGCCAGTGGCGACGCGCGTGGCGGCCAATACGGTGCTGAATGCTATTGCGACCAAGCTGCCGGAGTTGATTGGTGGCGCGGCAGATCTCTCCAGTTCCACCAAGACCACCATCAAAGACGGTGGAAATTTTCACCTCGATCCCTTGGGTCGCAACATTTTCTTTGGCGTGCGCGAGTTTGGCATGTGCGCCGCCGTCAATGGCATGGCCGCACATGGCGGCGTGATTCCCTATGGCTCGACGTTTTTCGTCTTCAGCGATTACTGCCGTCCTGCGCTGCGTCTTGCGGCGTTGATGCAGACGCCTTCGCTGTTTGTCTTTACGCATGATTCCATCGGCCTGGGCGAAGATGGGCCGACGCATCAACCGATTGAGCAGATAACCTCGCTGCGCGCCATACCGGGACTGGTCGATTTCCGCCCCGCCGATGCCAATGAAACCGCCGCCGCATGGCAGGTGGCGATAGAGCGTCGCAAACCGACCTTCATGGCGCTCTCTCGTCAGGATTTGCCTGTGCTCGATCCGGCCCAGCGCGACATCCTGCAGGGCGTGCGGCAGGGAGCCTACATTTTGGAATCAGGCAGCGCCTCGCCGGATGTGATTCTTCTGGCCGCTGGCAGTGAAGTTAGTCTGGTGCAGCAGGCCGCAGCCGAATTAAAGGCGCAGGGAATTGTCGCGCGCGTGGTCTCCATGCCCAGCATGCGACTTTTTGAAGAGCAGCCGGATGCGTACAAGGCCAGCATCTTCCCCGATTCTCTCCCTGTGTTGGCGGTCGAGGCAGGCAGTCCCATGTGCTGGTGGAAGTATGTGGGTCGGCATGGAGACGTGATTGGGGTGGATCGCTTTGGTGCCTCCGCGCCCGGAGCGATTGTGATGGAAAAGCTAGGGTTCAGCGTGCCCAACGTTGTGGCCCACGCGCAAAAGTTGGTGTCGCGTTCGCGCGCTCTGGCCAGCGGGAAGGGAAAGTGAGCCGGATGAAGATTGCCATTGGATCCGACCACGCAGGCTTTGCGTTGAAGGAAGAGATGCGCGGATACATGGAACGGCTGGGCCATGAAGTGCTCGATTGGGGCGCGTACAGCACCGAGCCATCGGATTATTCCGACTTTGCTCTTGCCGTCGGCAAGGCGCTGATGGCGGGCAAGGCCCAGCGCGGCGTGTTGATCTGTGGCTCTGGCGTTGGTGTTTCGGTGGCCGCCAATAAGATTCCAGGCATTCGCGCCGGACTTTGCCACGACACGTATTCCGCGCATCAGGGTGTCGAGCACGACGACATGAATGTACTGGTTATGGGATCGCGCATCATCGGTTCGGCGCTGGCTCAGGATATTGTCGCCTCATACCTAGGCGCGAATTTTCAGAAAAATGAAGAGCGTTTCGTTCGCCGCCTGAACAAGGTGAAGGCTATTGAAGCCCAATATATGGGCAAGCCCTCTTCGGGAACGGTAACATCCGCCTAGCCATACGGAAAGAAAGGTGTGCAGGTGCATTCCAAGCGTCGGGAGACGGACAGGAGATGTTTGTTTGATGGCGACAGGGAAAATCCGCACACTCCTCTGGGATTGCGGTGGAGTTCTTCTGACTAATGGATGGGATCATCGCGAACGCACAGCCGTGCTGTCGAAATTTTCTTTAGATCCCAAGGTTTTTGAGCAGCGGCATTTGGAAGTCAACGATCCCTGGGAAAAGGGAGAAATTCCCATTGAGCAATATCTGGAGCGAACCGTCTTTTATATAGCGCGAGCTTTTTCCATGCCGCAGTTCATTGCGGCGATGCAGGCGCAATCCGTCATTTTATACGCGGAAAATCTTCGCGCGGTTGAGGAACTGGCGGCATCTAAGAAATACAGGATGGCTCTTCTGAACAATGAGGCGCGTGAGCTGAATGACTACCGCATTCAAACCTTTGGCTTGAAGCGATACTTTTTCAACTTTTTTAGTTCCTGCTACATGGGCCAGCGCAAGCCGGAAACAGATATTTTTCGGCGCGCTCTCGACATTTTGCAGTGCGATCCTGCCGCAACAATTTTTATTGATGACCGCAAGGAGAATGTCGAGGCAGCGTCCCGTCTGGGCATCCATGCGATTCAGATGCAAACCCCCGCGCAGTTGCGGGATGAACTTCGCCGATTTGGTGTTTCTGCTGAATCGGCATAACAGATTTTTCTGGAGGGAGATGCGATGGAACTCGGATTGATTGGCTTGGGCAAGATGGGCTTCAACATGGCGGAACGGTTGCGCGAAGGCGGACACAAGGTTGTCGGCTTCGATTTTAGCGCGGAGGCAGTTGCCAAACTGACGGCAGCAGGTTCCATCGGCGTGAAATCACTGGAAGACCTAGTGAAGAATCTGGCTGCGCCCCGCGCCATCTGGATTATGGTTCCCTCCGGCGACCCGGTGGATCAGACCATCGCCAAGCTGGAGCCGCTGATGCAGAAGGGCGACACCTTCATCGACGGCGGCAATTCCAATTACAAGGACTCGCAGCGCCGTCATGCCGCGCTGACCGCCAAGGGATTTAACTTTGTCGATGTCGGAACCTCCGGCGGTGTCTGGGGCCTTAAAGAGGGATACAGCATGATGATTGGCGGCGACAAGCAGCCGGTGGAGCGTCTGCGTCCCATCTTTGAAACGCTGGCTCCCGCAAAGGACAAGGGCTGGGGCCACGTTGGCCCGGCGGGCGCAGGCCACTTCGTCAAGATGGTGCATAACGGCATTGAGTACGGCATGATGCAGTCCTACGCCGAAGGCTTTTCGATTATGAAGCAGAAGGAGCCGCTGCATCTGGACATGGGACAGATCGCGCAAATCTGGCGCTATGGCAGCGTGGTGCGTTCCTGGTTGCTGGATTTGACGGCGGAAGCGCTCGAAAAAAATCCAAACCTCGATGGGCTGGAAGCCTACGTTAGCGACTCCGGCGAAGGCCGCTGGACGGTGGCTGAAGCCATCGACCTGAACGTCTCCGCGCCGGTGATTACAGCATCGTTGATTCGCCGCATTCGTTCGCGGGAAGAGAACAACTACGCCGACCGCATGTTGTCGGTGATGCGCAATGCCTTTGGCGGGCACGCGGTAAAAAAAGCAGAGTAATCCGCGACGAGTTCAGAACAAAACATCCCAGGAGGAAAGCTGTATGGCGACGACAGGAGTAAGCATCTCCCCGGAACGATTGCAAACCGCGCATGGCGTCGAGCGCATTCCCGACCCGTGCGTAGTGGTGATCTTTGGCGCATCGGGCGATCTGACCAAACGCAAGCTGCTGCCCGCGCTCTATCACCTAGAGCAAGGTGGCCTTCTGCCAGAGAAATTCGCCGTGGTGGGCGTGGCGCGCCGTCCGCTGGGAGACGGCTTTGCCGCCGACATGCGCAACGGAATTGTCAAAAGCGGCGGCGTGGAAGCCAACGATCCCAAGCTGGATGGATTTGTTGGCAAGATCAGCTATCACGCCATGAACTTTGACGATCACGATGGCTACGTGAAGCTGAAAAACCTGCTGGATTCCATCGACAAAAAATATGGCATTGGCGGAGGCAGGCTTTTTTATCTTGCCACGGCGCCGGATTATTTTGCGGAGATCATCCATCAGCTTGGCGCGCATGGAATGTCGCGCGCAGAGAAGAATTGGGTTCGCGTCATCATTGAAAAGCCCTTTGGCCACGATCTGCAATCGGCGCGGGAACTCAACGACGATGTCAACCAGATATTTGCCGAGGATCAGATCTTCCGCATCGACCATTATCTAGGCAAGGAAACGGTGCAGAATATCCTGGTCTTCCGTTTTGCCAACGGAATTTTCGAGCCGCTCTGGAATCGAAATTTTATCGATCATGTGCAAATTACCGCAGCCGAGAGTATGGGCATTGAAGGGCGCGGCCCGTTCTATGAAGGAGCAGGCGCGCTGCGCGATGTGGTGCAAAATCACGTCATGGAACTGCTCTCGTTCGTTGCAATGGAGCCTCCGGTCTCTTTTGAAGCGAGAGCCATTCGCGATGAAAAAATCAAAGTTTGGCGCGCCATCCAGCCAATTCTGGTGCAGGACACGGTGCGTGGACAATATGGGCCGGGAACGGTGGATGGGGCTGAAGTAAAAGGCTATCGCCAGGAGGATCGTGTCAATCCACAGTCCACCACGGAGACCTTCGCGGCGTTGCGCCTGCAAATTGAAAACTGGCGTTGGGCGGGCGTTCCTTTTTATCTGCGCGCGGGCAAGCGTTTGGGCAAGCGCTCCACGGAGATTACGATTCAGTTCAAGCAACCTCCCATGCGCCTGTTCAACAACGGAAAAAATGCGCCATACGAAACGATTGCGCCGAACATCATCTCCATGCGCATTCAGCCAGACGATGGCATCTCGCTGCGCTTTGATGCCAAGGTTCCTGGGCCAACGATGTCCAGTTGTTCGGTGGACATGAATTTCAATTACAAAGATGCGTTTGGTGTCTCCTCGGCCAATGGGTATGAGCGGCTCCTGCTGGATGCCATGCTGGGCGATGCCACGTTGTTCGCGCATCGCGATGGCGTTGAGGCAACCTGGGCGTTGATGACGCCTATTTTGCAAGCGTGGGCGGCCAATCCGGCGAAGGACTTTCCCAACTATGCTGCGGGAAGTTGGGGGCCAAAGACATCCGATGAATTTTTGGAGCGAGATGGCCGCAAGTGGCGGAATCAATAACGCGGCGATGTTTTGTTTTGAAACGCAGAAAATACAAAGGACATGCAGAGAGACATGCCGAAGGCCATACAGATTACCTATCGAGTTGCGGAGGATGCGGAAGCCCTGGCGCGGAACGCGGCGGAGTTTCTGACCACGGGCATCGAGCAGGCCATTGCTGCGCGAGATGTGGCGCGCATTGCCATCTCCGGGGGAAACACGCCTCGCCGGAGCTTGGAAATGTTGGCCGATCCCGCACTGCCTTTTTGCTCGCGTATCGACTGGTCGCGCCTGCTGCTCTTCTGGGTGGATGAGCGCTGCGTTTCTCCAGAGAGCGCAGAATCCAACTATCACATGACGCGAGAGGCGCTGCTTTCCAGGGTTCCGTTGCCAGCGGCGCAGGTGATCCGCATGGAGGGAGAACTTGATCCGGCGCAGGCTGCCTCCCGCTATGAATCCACGCTGCGCAATCTTTTTCGTTTGGAAGGGGCCGAGGTTCCATGCTTCGACCTGATCGCGCTGGGCATGGGCGATGACGGCCATACCGCCTCGTTATTTCCAGAGACCGAGGCGCTCCACGAATGGATGCGTCTGGTGGTTGCCAACCACGTTCCGCAGAAAAATACCTGGCGCATCACGCTTACCGCTTCGGTCATCAACCACGCCCGCAATGTTTTCTTTTTGATCGCAGGCCAGGACAAGGCGCATGTGCTGCATGATGTGTTGCAGGGGCCATATCATCCAGAGAAAACGCCATCGCAGCTTATCCGTCCCGAATCTGGAAATCTGCTTTTCCTGCTGGATCGGGCCGCAGCAACAGAGTTGCCCGCGCCCAACGCGGCGGGCATGGGAACGCTGGAGGGGACACGATGATTTTGGCAGGGGATGTGGGCGGTACCAAGGTGCATCTGGCGCTGTATCAATTTCAACATGGCGAATTGGAGCACGTTCGCGATCAAATTTTCTCTGCGCGAAAATATGCCAATTTGCAGGAGATCGTGAGCGAGTTTTTGCAGCCTCCAGTCAGCGGCAAGGAGAAGAAAGAGGATATCTTTGCCGCCTGCTTCGGCGCTCCTGGCCCGGTGCGCGATGGGCGCATCCAGCTTACCAATCTGCCCTGGCTGCTGGATCGGTGGCAACTCTCCCGTCAACTCGACATTGAGCATGTGTTCCTGATGAACGATCTGGAGGCCAATGCCTATGGCATTCCAGAGCTGCGTCCCGATCAGATTTGCGAACTCAATGAAGGCGATCCAAAAAGTATTGGCAACCGCGGCTTGGTCTCTGCGGGAACCGGACTGGGAGAGGCATTGATCTTCTGGAATGGGAAGATGCACATTCCGGTAGCTTCGGAGGGCGGACATGTGGACTTCGCCCCGCGCACGGAGATGGAGATCGAACTGTTGCGCTATTTGCAGCAGGAACTCAAGGGGCGCGTGAGCTGGGAGCGAGTTACCTCTGGCATCGGATTAAAAAATATCTACACCTTTCTGCGCGACATCAAGCGCATGGAGGAGCCTGCCTGGCTCAAGGAGCGGATGGAGCAGGAAGACCCGAACGCGGTGATTGCGGAAGCCGGTCAAGCGGGCCAGAGTGAACTATGTGCAACGACGCTGGATATGTTTGTCGCTTCGTATGGAGCAGAGGCGGGCAATCTTGCGCTGAAGGTGCTGGCCCACGGCGGGCTTTATCTTGGTGGCGGGATCGCTCCCAAGTTGGTCAAGAAAATGCAGGATGGCACTTTTATGCGCGCCTTTTGCGATAAAGGCCGCATGAGTGATCTGGTGGGCCACATGCCGGTGCGCATCATCATGGAAAGTCGCGCTGCATTGATGGGTGCAGCAGCATATGCGGAGGCGCGCGCGGCGGAGCTTTCCGGGCACAGCATTCGCGCGGCCTCGGTCTTGCAGGCAGAGACGCTGCCCCCTGCAACCAAGAAGCGTTGAACGTTTATTTCATCAGTTCCTCCGAAGGGAGTGTGTCTAGGATGCTTCTAAACAATATATTTCCAAGAAATCGCGTGTATTCATTTTTGCTTTGTGCGTCGTTGCTGCTGTGTGCTGCGCCGAAGGCACTGGCCCATGCCATTCTGGTTCGCTCCACGCCCGCCGCGCACGCCGTCGTGCATGGGGCCAACGTGCGGATTGCGCTCCATTACAATTCCCGCATTGATGCCAGTCGCTGTTCGTTGACGTTGACGGATGCAAGCGGAAGAGCGCAATCGCTTGCGATGGCAAAGCCCGCAGGCCCGGCAGAGTTGGATGCGCAGGCGCAGGGATTGGCTCCGGCGCAGTATGTGCTGCATTGGCAGGTGCTGGCAACGGATGGCCACATTACGCGCGGGGAGGTTCCCTTTACCGTACAGTAACGTGCAGCGTGACGGAATAATCTGCCGATGATGGAAGGAGGATCGGACTTGCTTTGGTTTCTGCGGGATTACCCCTTGGCGGCGATCCTTCTGCGAGCTGCCACGCTCGCTTGTCAGTCGCTGCTTATCGGCGGGATTGTTTTCTGTGCGGGTATTCTGCATAGAGAACAACATCACGACGTATGGTTTGCAAAGGCGCATCGCCTGCTTGTGGGCGCAGCATGGGGATTGATTAGCGCGCAATTGGTTTTTGTGGCGTTGGATAGCGCCATGTTGATGGGCACAAGCGATCTGCACATCGCGGATTTGCTGACGGCCAACTATGTTCTTGCCGGGGATCTCTTCGTTGGTACAGCGGGTATTTTTCTTGGCTGCCTGCATCGCGCCGCAGGTCGTCTCTCCCTGTGCTGGATGGGATTTGCGCTGCCGTTGTTGGTGGCTAGCGTTTGGACAAGCCATGCTGCTTCCCGCCTAGAAGATCGCGCGCTGCTGGTTGTCCTGACCGCAATTCATCAACTGGCCACGGCGGTCTGGATCGCAAGCCTCCCGTATCTCTGGATATTTCTTGCCGTGGAACAAGATGCCAACGCCAAAGCAAAAATTCTCCCCCGCTATTCAAAGATGGCCGTCGGCGCTGTTGCTGCGCTGGTTGTGGCGGGGGTGTGGATGGCCTGCATCTATACCGGCTCCTGGAGCGCAGTGTATGGGACGGCGTATGGAGTTGTTCTGGCTGCCAAGTGTGCTCTACTTCTGGGCGTGCTTGGGATAGGGGCCAGCAATTTTGTGTCGATTCGCGCCCTTCCATCAAATATGCAACCGTTACTGTTACGAATTTCTCGCGCCACCGAGGTGGAGATCGGAATAGGCTTCATTATTATTTTGGCGGCGGCCTCGCTCACCTCGCAGCCGCCCGCCGTAGATCTGGTGCAGGGAAGACTCTCGCTTCCAGAGATTGCCGCGCGCATGTCGCCACGCTGGCCCAGGCTGCACACACCACCATTGAGCGCCATGCCTTCCGTACAGCCCATTGCGCAGGCCATTCGCGACTACGACCCGTCACTGGAGGTTGCAGGCAGCACCAACAATGCCGTAGAACAGGCATGGTCGGAGTACAACCATCATTGGGCTGGCGTTGTTGTATTGTGCGCCGGAATTTTTGCGTTGCTAGCGCACTCGAAAAAAATGCTTTGGGCGCGCAACTGGCCACTTGCATTTCTTGGACTCGCTATTTTTTTATTTTTTCGCGCTGATCCAGAAGCTTGGCCGCTTGGTTCACGGGGATTCTGGCAGAGTTTCTACAACCCGGAAGACTTGGAGCATCGTTTTTTTGTTCTGTTAATCCTCAGCTTTGTTGCCTTTGAGTGGGGCGTGCAGACGGGACGCATCCTTTCAAAAAAAGCAGCCTTGGTGTTCCCCGCCGTCTGCGCGCTGGGCGGAGCTGTGCTGCTGACGCACAGTCATTCTCTCGGCAACGTGAAAGAAGAGCTTTTGGCGGAGATGGGTCATACTGCGATTGCGGTCTGCGCTGTCTTTGCGGGCGGATCGCGCTGGCTGGAGCTGCGGCTTCAAGGGAAAAGCAGCCGTAGAGTTGCGTGGGCCTGGCCGATTTGTCTGATACTGATTGGTCTGATCCTTCTGGATTATCGTGAGGCATGAGGCGCGGATTTTCGACTCTGACCTGCGGCGCGCAGATGACGGAACTGGAGTTCTCCAGATAGGGTAGGAGTGCGGATTAAGAAATTTGGATTCAACTTCGGATTGGATGTAACTTCGGCAGATTGGAAAGTAAGGGAGCGATATGTTTTGTCAAGCAAATGGAATTTTCAATACAGGCGCGAAGATTGCAGGCGGGGTACTCCTGCTTGTGGCAACGTTGATGGCTCATGCGCAGAGACTGCCCGCCGGGGTTTCCCCAACGCACTATGCGCTCACCCTCGCCCCCGATCTGAAGGCTGCGACCTTCACCGGCGATGAGACCGTGGATGTTGTGCTGGCGCAGTCCTCCAATGCCATCACGCTCAATGCTGCGGAGATTACCTTCAAGCAGGTTACGATTACGGCGCAAGGCAAGACGCAACCTGCCACGGTCACGCTGGATGCGGACAAAGAGCAGGCCACGTTTCATGTTGCGGAGGCATTGCCAGCAGGCAAAGCCTCCATCCACATTTTGTATGGCGGAATTTTGAACGATCAATTGCGCGGGTTTTATCTTTCCAAAACTGCCAAGCGCAACTACGCCGTCACGCAGTTTGAGCCAACCGACGCACGGCGCGCCTTTCCATCTTTTGACGAGCCAGAGATGAAGGCCACCTACACTACGCGGCTGATTGTGAACACTGGCGATACGGCAATCTCCAACACCAACATTGTTTCGGACACGCCGGGGCCGATGGCAGGCAAGCATACGATTTTGTTTGCGACAACGCCAAGGATGTCCACCTATCTGGTGGCATTTTTGGTGGGAGATTTCCAATGCGTCTCTGGCGAGAGCGATGGCGTTCCGATCCGCGCCTGCGCCACTCCTGACAAGGTGCAACTCGGAGCTTACGCGGTCAAGGCCGCTGAATTTGTGCTGCATTATTACGACAATTATTTCGGCATTAAATATCCCATGCCGAAGCTGGACATGATCGCGATTCCCGACTTTGAAGCCGGAGCGATGGAGAACTTTGGCGCGATTACCTATCGCGAAACAGATTTTTTAATCGACGAGAAAACCGCCTCTCTTGATGCCAAAAAGCGTGTTGCCATTGTGGTGGCGCATGAGATGGCGCACCAGTGGTTTGGCGACATGGTTACGATGCAGTGGTGGGACAATCTTTGGCTCAACGAGGGATTTGCCACATGGATGGAGAGCAAGCCCGTCGCTGCCTGGCACCCGGAGTGGAAGCAGCCGCAGGATGATGCGCTCGATCTGGACGCTATTTTGAATGTGGATGCAGGCAAGGTGACGCGCACAATTCGGGCCACGGCGAATACGCCGTCGGAGATCAATGAAATGTTCGACGGCATCACCTACCAAAAGGGCGGTGCGGTTCTGGCGATGGTGGAAAACTACGTTGGCGAAGAGACATTCCGGCGTGGTGTTCACAATTATCTGAAAGCGCACATGTATGCCAACGCGACGGCAGAGGACTTCTGGAATGCGCAGACAAAGACCAGCGGGATGCCCGTTGATATGGTGATGCAAAGTTTTGTCGCCTTGCCGGGAGTGCCATTGCTCCACTTCTCCACGCCGAAGAATGGCGCGACGCAGGTTTCGCAGGAGAGGTTTTTTCTCAGCCCCGGCGTGCAACCAGAGCACCTGCAACCGTGGATCATCCCCGTTTGCTTCAAGGCTGCGAAACAGCCAAAGTGTGAACTGCTTGCCTCCGCCGAGCAGACATTGACCGTTCCATCTTCCGCTATTTTCTTCGCGGATGCGGGTGACAAGGGCTACTATCGCAGTGTTTATGCGCCGAAGGAGAATCAGGCCATTCTCTCCGGGATCGAAACGGCGCTCACTCCCGTCGAGCGCATTGGGTTTGCCGGAAATGCGTGGGCGCTGATGCGCTCTGGTCGAGCCAGCGTTGGAGACTATCTCAATCTGGCGGCAGGATTGAAAAACGATCCCAACGCTGCGGTCATTGAGAATGTGGCCTCAGCGCTGAGCGCAGTGAGTGACCGCATCGCAACTGGCCCGGATCGCGATTTGCTGGCGGCCTGGGTGCGGCAACAATTTGGGCCTGCCTATGATCGCGTCAAGGCGCTTCCACCAACGGCATCGCTGGAGCAGCATCAACTGCGGGCAACGCTCTTTGAGGTTCTAGGCAGGATTGGGCGCGATCCGCAGGTGATGGCCGAAGCCCAGCGCCAGACGGAGATGTATATCCAGAATCCTGCGAGCATCGATCCAGCTATGGCGCGCACGGTGTTGAGCATCGCCACGGCGAATGGCGACAGCCATCTCTTTGACCAGTTCCTCAAGCTGAGCCAGACCGCCACCAATCCAGATGTGCAGACGGCAGCGCTCTTTTCGCTGGCAAATTTCCACGATCCAGTTTTGTTGCGGCGCGCGCTGGATTACGCCACGTCTGGGCGGGTGCGCAATCAGGATTCAGCCTTCTTTTTTGTCATTGCGCTACGAAACCGCGATACGCAGCAGGTTGCCTGGCAGTATATCCAGGACAATTGGGATAAGGTTCACGCTCAGATTACAACTATGATGGGTGCGCGACTGGTGGGATCGACGGGAAGTTTTTGCAGCGAAGCGAAGCGAACGGCAGTGCAGAATTTCTTTTCCACGCATAAGGTGATGGCGGCAGATCGCGCACTTAAAAGCGCGGAGGATGCCATCGGGGATTGTGTTGCGCTGCGCGCGGCGCAACAGCCCAATCTGACGGTATGGCTTGCGCAACAGAAGATCAATGCTGCTGTTCAATAACCGTTGGCAATTAAGGATTCCAAAGTCAGCGCGGACTGGGAGGATTTTTCTGTTGCCAGTCGTTCGGCGTATTTGGCCAGAACGTCCACTTCGATGTTCAGTGGGGAACCCGGCGCGAGCGTGTGCAGGTTGGTGGCCGCATAGGTGTGCGGAATGATGCTGACGGTGACAACAGTTTCATCGGTTCGCGCAACTGTCAGGCGGGCCACGGTAAGACTGATGCCTTCGATGGTGATCGATCCCTTGTCTACGACATAGCGCGCGCAGTGCGCCGGGATGGAGACGCGCAGCCACCAGTCGGTCGTCATCGCATCTCCGCTAGCGGCAGCGGGTTCCAAGGATTGCAAATAGCCTACGCCATCCACATGCCCTTGCACGATGTGGCCGCCCAGCGGAGTGCCGGCGGGCGTGGGCAATTCCAGATTGATAATGGAGCCAGTTTTCAGATGTGCCAGAGAAGTTCGCGCCAAAGTCTCTGCGGCCAAGTCCGCGCCAAAGCTGTGGGCCTTCTGGTCGATGTCGAGCGCGGTCAGGCAAACGCCGCTGACGGCGATGCTGTCTCCCGTGTGTAGTCGCTGCAACAGCGTGGCTGGCCCTGCGACGCGGAGCCGGGTTGTTCCACCTGCGGGATGGAGCGAGAGAATTTTTCCGGTCGCTTCAATCAATCCGGTAAACATGGAAACGGATGCCTCATATCTGCCACGGGTTCTGAATGTCGGCCTCGACGGCAAAATCTTCGCCCATTGGATGCAGTCGATAGTTGGTCAACCGGACGGTCTGGAATCCTTCCGGCTCCCGCGAGCGTACCAAGGGAACGGAGGTGTCGCCATAAATTGCTGGCGCATAAAAAAGAAAGAGCTTGTCCACAATGCCCGCATTGAGCGCGGTTGCGTTCAGGCCGGCTCCGGCCTCCAGCATCACATGGGTGATGTCCAGCTCCGCCAGTCGCGACAGCACGGCGTTCATGGAAATACGCCCCACTTCTGGGTCTGCCGCCAGGCGTTCCACGCGCACGCCCATCGCTTCCAGCGGACGGACGCGGTCGCCAACCAGCCGCGTGCAGAAGACGAGCACATCATTATTGGCCGTGCGCGCCAAATGGGAATCCGGGCGCAGCCGTAGCGCCGAATCCATCACCACGCGCAGCAGTGGGCGACGCCGCGCGCGTCCGCTGCGATCTGTCATCAGCGGGTCATCGCTCATGACGGTGCCAATGCCGGTCAGGACGGCATCCGCAGCGTGGCGCATTTGCTGGACGGCAGCGCGGGAGAGATCGCTGGTGATCCAGTGAACCGAGCCGACGGGATGGGATGCAATGGGTGGAGGCCCAATTCGGCCATCCAGTGTTAGTCCAGCCTTCAGCGTGACAAAAGGTCGATGACTGCGAATGAATCGCGCAAAGGAGGCATTCAGCAGTTTGGACTCCGTTTCATGTACGCCTAGCGTAATAAGGACTCCCGCCGATTGCAGGCGCTCCAGTCCTTTTCCGCTGACAATGGGATTGGGATCTTGCACGGCGACCACCACGCGCTGGATGCCTGCGGCAATCAAGGCATCGGCGCACGGCCCGGTTCGTCCCTGATGGCTGCACGGTTCCATCGTGATATATGCGGTCGCGCCACGCGCCTGCTTGCCCGCCTGTTTCAGCGCGACGATCTCCGCATGGTCGATCTCGTCATAGGCGTGGAAGCCTTCGCCGACCACGGTGCCTTCGCGCACCAGAACGCATCCGACTACAGGATTGGGCGAAGCTAGCCCAAGGGAGCTTTTTGCCAGATCCAGTGCCCGTTCCATCCAGTGCTCGTCGGAGATGAGCGCGCGTTTTTCTCTTACAGCCAAATTCTATCTCCTGGTACATGCAGTCGCTGCGTTTAGCGGTCGAGCAGTGAATCGACAAATGCAGAAGCGTCAAAAGGAATTAGATCGGCCATTTGCTCTCCAATACCGACGAAGCGCACGGGCAGCCGCAGTTCTTTTGCAATAGCGATCACGATGCCACCCTTTGCGGTGCCATCCAGCTTGGTAAGAACAATGCCGTTGACGGCAGAGGATTCCAGAAACAGGCGCGCCTGCTGCAATCCGTTTTGTCCTGTGGTTGCATCCATCACCAGCAACGTCTGATGGGGCGCATCGGGAGCGAAGCGCTGCGCGGTGCGGCGCATTTTTTCCAACTCCGCCATCAGATTATTTTTTGTGTGCAAGCGTCCGGCGGTATCCACCAGAACAACGTCGATGGAGCGTGCCTTGGCCGCATGTAGAGTATCGTAAAGCGCTGCGGAGGGGTCGCCCCCCGGTCGCGTTCGAATCATTTCCACGTGGGCGCGCTGGCTCCAGACCCCTAGTTGCTCAATAGCTGCGGCGCGAAATGTATCGGCAGCGCAGAGCAGCACGCTTTGGTTCTGCTCGCGAAAGTGGGCCGCCAGTTTGCCGGTGGTGGTGGTCTTGCCTGTACCATTCACGCCGACCATGAAAATAACTTCCGGCTTGGTGGTGACGACAGGCGGAGGGGTTTGCACGGCATCCAGAATCTGCTGCAACTCCACCTTCAGCAGAGCTTTTAGTTCGGCGCCATCGCGAATCTGCTGGCGCTCGGCCTGCGCGCGCAGATGTCCGATGATCTCCGCTGCGGTATGGACTCCAAGGTCGGAAGCAATCAGCGTGGCTTCCAGGGTCTCCAATGCGGCGGCATCGACGGGGCGTGTTCGCGCCAGCAGGTCGTCCATCCGCTCTTGCAGGCCATCGCGTGTCCGCGTCACGGCCTGCTTCATGCGCTCGAACAGGCCAGATTTCTGCTGGGCGGGCGCGGGATCGGCGGATTTGCCAAAAAGAGTAGAGAGCATAGGTGGATGCGAACGAGCTGCGTCCTGTACTCAGTGTATCAACCGATGGGGAGATCGTTATTTTTCCATGGGTTGCGCTACGCGGGAATCAAGATATCACTTGGATATTCTGCTTCTGTTTGGATTGCGGAGGGCAACTGGATGAGGCCCGCATCGTAGACATGGCAAAGCGCATCGACCACAGTGGAATCAAATTTTGCTCCAGAGAGCTTGCGTAGCACCCGCATCACGTACCCTACCTCCAGCGCATCCTGGTACGGACGATGCGTGGTCATGGCATCAAAGGTGTCGGCGACGGTAATAATGCGTGGCATCAAAGGAATTTCATTTCCCCGGAGTCCATAAGGATAGCCACGTCCGTCCAGCGATTCATGGTGCAACTCCACGCCGACAATCACATCTTCCAATTCTGGGATAGGGCGCAGCATGGCGGCTCCGCGAATGGGATGTTCCTTCATAACTTCAAATTCTTCTTTTGTCAGTGATCCAGGCTTGGTCAGGATGCGATCATCAATTCCGATTTTTCCAATGTCATGCAGCAGGGCGGAGATGCGAATGCGCTCTACCTGTGGCTGGGGCAGGTTCATTTCTTTGGCGATCAGCGTGGCGTAGTATGTCACCCTGCCGGAGTGTCCACGCATATAAAAGTTCCGTGCATCGACCGCCTCGGCGATGGCATGAATCAGGCTCAGAAATATCCGATGATTTTCCTGAGAGGCCAGAATCCAATGGGAGAGCGAAGTATCCAGGCTCTCGTTCATCTGGTTGAATGCCTTGGCCAGTTCCAGAATCTCCGTCAACCCCGTGGTTTCTATGCGCAGCGTGAGTTCGCCGCAGGCGACGGCATGACAAGTCTCAAGAAATTTTTTGAAGGTGCGCGCGAATTCCAAGCTGGCGTTCCAACTGAGTACGCTGATCCCGATCATCAATATAGCAACGATCAGGTTGCGACCTATCTGGTCGCGATGCTGCGGCAAAAATGTGCGATACCCGAGATATACGGCTCCCGCAGCCGATGCCAAGGGTACCAGCATCACGATGTACAGGCCGCGCAGCTTCGGGTTGGGATGAATATACATGGCGGATTTCCGACAGTTTACTCGCCGCAGACAAGATTTGAAACAAATTTCCACGGTTTTCAGGTTACGGAAGTATGCATCCTAGAATAGACTTGGCGAATAGACTTGGCTTGTTTTGCACCGATAGCGATGCTGAAATCGAACAGGCGAAGCGTACAGGGTTTACTCGTCGCGGCCTGGACGCGCCATGAGTTCCCTCATGGCTTCCAGCGGGGAGAGCCGCTCGGCCAACACGGCAGCAACCTGTTCGGTGATCGGCATTTCGACACCAAATTGCGTCGCCAGTCCGAGCGCCGCTCCGGTGGTGCGAACCCCTTCGGCAACCTTGCCGCGCATCCCGGAGAGAATCTCCTGCAACTTGCGTCCACGGCCCAGCTCGATGCCAACATGGCGGTTTCGCGAGAGCGCTCCAGTGCAGGTTAGCACCAGATCGCCCAGCCCGGAAAGCCCGGCCAGCGTCTCGCGCCTGCCTCCATTGGCCATGGCCAGGCGAGTCATCTCCGCGTTGCCACGGGTAATGAGCGCCGCAATGCTGTTATGTCCCAGCCCCAGTCCCGTTACCACGCCGGAGGCCAGCGCAATGACATTCTTAAGCGCGCCGCCCATCTCCACGCCCACCACGTCCTCATTGGTGTAGAGGCGCAGCGTGGGGCCAGAAAACTCCTCGCGAATGCGGGCGGCCAACTCCGGCAGCGTGGAGGCAATAGTCATCGCCGTGGGACTTCCAGCGGCAACCTCCTGCGCGAAGGATGGCCCGCTCAGAACGCAGCAGGGAAGTTGCAGCGCATGCTGCGCCAGCGTTTCGCCAATAACTTGCGTCATGCGCAGGCAGGTGCCATCCTCCAGTCCTTTGGTGGCATTTACGATCACTTGCTGCGGAACGAGATACGGAGCCATTGCGCGCATAGTGGCACGCAGATGCTCTGATGGAACCACGGTTACGACGATCTCCGCCTGTTCCAGCGCAGCTTGTAGATCATGTGTGGCGCGGATGCTATCCGGCACCGGGATGCCGGGCAGATAGCGGACATTTTCGTGAGTGCGGGCAATGGAATCGGCTAGGCTTTCTGTGTGCGACCAGAGCGTGATCGCATGGCCGCCGCGCCGCGCCAGCGTGATGGCAATGGCCGTGCCCCAGGCTCCGGTTCCAAGGATGGCGATGCGGCTCATGCGGCTGCGGCTCCTTTGCAGCCAAAGCGATACTCTGTGCCGTTGAGTAGTCGGCGAATGTTCGGGGAATGTTTGATCAGAACGATGACTGGAACCACGATTGCGCTCACGACAAGCCATGTGTTCCAGGGGGAGATGGTGAGCACGCGCCCCCAGAGCCAGACGAAGAACGGGAAGGAAGCGACGCTGACAATGGAGGCCAGCGAAACATAACGGGAAAGGAAAACGACACCGAGGAAGGTTCCGGTTGCACACAGTACCGCAAGCGGTGCCAGCGCCAGAAATACTCCCAATGCCGTGGCCACGCCTTTGCCGCCTTTGCCACGCAGCCAGATGGGAAAGACATGGCCGATGACGGCAAATACGGCGGCAATCGCCGCTGCATGACTGGCATCGCTGCTGTTGCCAAAATGTCGGGCAATGACGGAGCGCGTCAGGCTGACTGCGACGAAGCCCTTGCCCGCATCCAGCAGCAGCGTCCCCACGCCCAGCCAGCGGGAACCCGAACGGAGAACGTTGGTGGCTCCGATGTTACCGCTCCCTGTGTTGCGAATGTCTTCTTTGCGGAAGGCAAGCACCAGAAGAAACCCAAAGGGAATCGAGCCGAGGAGATAGGCAATGGCGGCTGCAATGCTGTTGGCAATCATCATGTTCGTTTATGAGTGTAGCAGCGCGAGGTTACATCAGCTTGCGGCGGATCATATCCAGCGCCAGTTGCGTGGCCCACCAGCGCACGCGCTCGCGATCTCCAGTAAATCGGCGCTCCACCACATCAGTGCGCTGGCCGTCGCTTAGCGCGATGTATACCAGACCAACGGGTTTTTCTTCGCTGCCTCCGGTTGGCCCTGCAATGCCGGTGATGCCGATGCCAAAGGTCGCCTGTGTGCGGCGTCGAATCCCATTGGCCAGCGCTTCGGCCACCGCTGCGCTGACCGCGCCATGTTCTTCGATCAACTCCTCCGGTACATCGGCAAAATCCGTCTTCAGCGCGTTGGAGTAGACAATCGCGCCGCCCAGAAACGACCGCGAGCTGCCGCTGACGCTGGTCAGGCGTTGCGAGAGCAATCCTCCCGTGCAGCTTTCGGCCACGGCCAGCGTGGCTCCGCGCATCTCCAGATAGTAGAGCGCGATCTGCTCCAGCGTTTCATTCTGCGCGGAGTAGATCAGTTCATCCATCTCCTCTTCGATCTTGCTGGCCAGTTCATTCACTCGCGCCTGCGCCACGGCCTGCGTAGGCTTGGCGCACAGCAGATGCAGTTGGATTTCTCCGGGATGGGTCACGGCCAGGATGGTTGTTTCCACATCCTTGTAGCGCGTATAGATCGGAGCCAGACGCGCATCGACCTGCGACTCCGGCAGCAGTGCCATCTTCAGCACACGATACGCGATATGCCTCTCTGGAAGAATGCTGCGCAGACGCGGCAGGCACTCGTTGGTGAACATCGCCTTCATCTCAGCGGGTGGGCCGGGCAGCAGCATCAGCAGCTTGCGATGGCCGCCAAATACGATGTCCAGCCATTGCCCCGGCGCGGTGCCCTGCGCGTTCAGCAGAATCTCCGCGCCTTCGATTACGTCCGACTGCTTGGCATTGTTCTCCGGCATCGTGATGCGCCGCTCGGCAAATCGCTTGTAGAGCGTGGTCAGCAGTTCTGTGTCGCGCTTGATGCTCACGCCGATGGCCGAGGCAACGGATTCCCGCGTCAGATCATCTTCCGTCGGGCCAAGTCCCCCCATGACGATGACAATGTCGGTACGTTCCAGCGCCTGTCGCGCGGCCTGTACCAGATGCGGTCTGCGGTCGCCGACAATTGTTTTGAAGATGACTCGAACGCCGAGGTTATTGAGTTGTTCGGTGAGAAAAAGAGAATTGGTGTCCTGCCGATACGGGGTAAGCAGTTCGGAGCCGACGGCAATGATTTCACTCAGCATGGTTTTGATGGTTTCGGGGCCTGTTCATCCACTCGGAACAGAAGTTTAACTGGACCGGTATCCGGCCACGCCCAAAGCAATATGATATACGGCGGTCTGTGTCGCCAGCGCTGCGTCGCCATCTGGCAGAAGCGCCAGCCCCACAATGCCGGAACCGGAGACGGCCAGACTCGCCTCCTTTTGCGGAGTGATCTTGATGATGCCGCGACGACCCTTCAGCGAGGCCGCAATGTACAGATTTCCCGCAGTATCGAAGGCCATGCCCTGCGGACGGCCCAGGCCGCGATAATACTCCGTAATCGCGCCCTCGCGGTCAATGGCGTGGATGCACTCATTGCTTGATGTCGTTGGCCCGCTGACGAACAATACGCCCTCGGCATTGAAGGCAAGATGGTAGGCGGCGACGCTTGGCTCCAGTGTGGCAAAGACAAAAATCTGTCGATCGGGCGCGATTTTGAAGATGGTTCCGCTGCGGTCGCCCACGTAAAGAAAACCATCGGCATCGAAGGCCAGTCCTGTGGCTATGCCCATCCCCTCGGCATATACGGATTTGGAGCCGTTCGGTGTTACACGATAGACGACACCTTCATGCCGCGAGGAGACGTACAGATTGTCTTCACGATCCAGCGTCAGCCCGGTGGCATTCACAATGCCAGTGACAAAGGGGCGTATCTGCGATTGCGTGTCGATCTGGAAGACGGAGACGGGTGTCTCCTGCCCGCGTGCGCCCGATAAAGTGACGTAGAGATTTCCCTCCGCATCTGCGACAGGATTGGCGACGGCGTGGACGTTTTCCGCAGCGACCACTCCGATGGCGACGGGCAGCGTGTTGCTGGGCTTGCCCTGCACGCGCAGGCCTGCGTTGCCAGAAAGCGCGCCCTCCGGCACGCGCAGTAAAACGCGCGCTGCCTGGCTCATCACAAGGGGAGCAGTCACCTCGCCAATCAACGCAGTCGGTTGATGCGCG
>DAHXNK010000027.1 GCA_027365415.1 Acidobacteriaceae bacterium | reverse complement strand
GTTGTCGAGGCACTCGACGCCGTTCTCACGACGGCTGCCGTCGTCACTGGAGCGACACGCCATGACCAGTAAAGCTTATGTACTGCGGCAGAGACCTTTGACCGCCCCGAATCTAATTCCGACCCAGGCTTCCAGCAATGGAGAGCCAAACAGTGATATGGCCGCCAACCTGCTGGGCCGCGACCTTTGCTCCATGCGCGATCTAACGCCGGAAGAGATTCAGTGCATTCTGGACACGGCGCAGCAGATCAAAGCGCAGCCGCAGAAGTATCGCCACGCGCTGGAGTCAAAACAACTGGTGATGTTCTTTGAGAAGGAATCGCTGCGCACGCGGCTTACCTTTGAGACGGGCATCAACACGCTGGGGGGCTCGGCAATTTTTGTCGATCAGACCGGCTCCCGGCTCGGCCAGCGCGAATCACTCTCCGACGTAGCGCACAATCTGGAACGCTGGATGGATGCAATTGTGCTGCGTACCTACGCGCACGAAACCATCACCAGCATGGCGCAGTACGCCGAAATTCCCGTCATCAATGCGCTCAGCGATATTGAGCATCCCTGCCAGACACTGGCCGATATGCTCACACTGCAGGAGTGCTTTGGCGATCTGCGTGGATTGCGGCTGGCCTATTTGGGCGATGGCAATAACGTCGCGCACTCGCTGATGCTGGCGGCAGCGCAACTCGGAATGCACTGCGTGCTGGCTACACCTCCGCAATATGGGCCTGCGCCGGAGTATCTGGCCGCCGCGCAAGCTATCGCTGCAACCACGGGCGGCACGGTGGAGTGGATTCACGATCCGCAGCAGGCCGCTACGGGAGCAGATGCCATCTACACCGATGTCTGGACCAGCATGGGACGGGAGCATGAAACCGAGCAGCGCAATCAAGTCTGTCGCCCATATCAGGTGAATCGGCAAATAATGGCACTGGCTGCGCCGCACGCCGTCTTTATGCACTGCCTTCCGGCGCACCGCGAGGATGAAGTCACGGCAGAGGTGCTGGATGGGCCGCAGTCGGTGGTCTTCGACCAGGCGGAGAATCGAATGCACGCGCAGAAGGCCATCCTGCTGCTCCTGCTGGGCGGAACACCGGAGACGGGCACTGGCGATGTTCGCGAAGGCTACGTCGTCGCCCGCACAGAAGGAAATCCGCGCAAGCGCTCCCAGCTTTCGTCCTTTTCCTGAGCAGATGGAAGAACGCAGGATTTGAGAAAATAAAAGAAACCCAACACCCAAAAACAAAGCAAGCAAAAACCAGAAAGGTTCTGTGAGTTTTATGGCGAAGAAAAAAGTTGTATTGGCATACTCCGGCGGTCTGGATACCTCCATCATCATTCCCTGGATCAATGAAAACTACGGCATGGATGTGATTGCCATGATCGCCGACGTGGGCCAGGGCGAAGACCTGGACGCCGTGGTCGCCAAAGCCTACGCGACGGGAGCAAAGAAGGCCGTGGTGCGCGACCTGCGCGACGAGTTTCTGCGCGAGTACGTCTTCCCTACCGTCCGCGCTGGCGCTGTCTATGAGGACAAGTACCTGCTCGGCACCTCAATGGCGCGCCCTGTCATTGCGAAGCATCAGGTCGAAGTGGCGCTGGAAGAAGGCGCTGAGGCCGTCGCCCACGGCTGCACCGGCAAGGGCAACGATCAGGTGCGCTTCGAGCACGCCTATCAGGCGCTTGCACCCGAACTGCAAGTGATCGCTCCCTGGCGTGAATGGGATTTGCTCTCTCGCGAAGCTTGCCTGGACTATGCCGCAGCGCACAACATTCCCGTTGCCGCGAGCCGCACCAAGATTCACTCCCGCGACCGCAATCTATGGCACATCAGCCACGAAGGCGGCGAGTTGGAAAATGCAGGCAACGCGCCGCTGGAAAGCACTTGGGTCTGGACAAAATCTCCGCAGGAAGCGCCAGACAAAGAAGAGACCGTCGAGATTGGCTTCGAGCAGGGCACGCCGATTTCCCTCAACGGCCAGCGTATGGATCCGGTGCAATTGCTCGAACTACTGAATGAGATTGGCGCGCGCAATGCCATTGGCCGCATCGACATTGTGGAGAACCGCTTTGTCGGCATGAAGAGTCGCGGCATCTACGAAACACCCGGCGGCACGCTGATTCTGACCGCGCTACGCGAACTCGAAGCGCTGACACTGGAGCGCGAGGTGAAGCACTACAAGCAGCAGATCGCGCTCAAGTACGCGGAGATTGTCTACTTTGGCCTGTGGTTCACGCCCCTGCGCGAGGCGCTCGATGGATTTGTCGAGAGCACGCAGCAGAACGTGACCGGATCGGTTGCGCTGACGCTCTACAAAGGCAACGTAAATATCGCCAGCCGCAAGAGCGCGTTTGCGCTGTACTCAGAGGAACTGTCCTCCTTTACGATGGGCGCCAGCTATAACCAGAAGGACGCAGAGGGATTCATCCGCATTCTGGGCCTGCCTGCGCGCACGCGCGCCCGGCTGCTGAACCTGAAGCTGGGATACAAACAGGAGAGTGTCCGGTGAAGATGTGGTCAGGCCGCTTCCGCGAACCACTCGATCCGCTCTTCGAGCAGTGGCAGCGGTCGTTTCCTTTCGACTGGCGGCTTCTCCCCCAGGAGGTCGCCGCCAGCAAGGCGCACGCGGGCGCTTTGTATGCGTCCGAGGTGCTCACCACGTCCGAGCACGATGCTCTCGTGCGCGGATTGGATGAGATCGCAGCCTTGTTCCCCCCTCAAAATGGGAGCAGTCTCGCCGATGCCCAACAGAATGACAATCCCCTCCAGCGCCTCGACCCACAACTGAGCGAGAAGGCGGAAGATGTCCATCATTTCGTCGAGCTGGCGCTGGTCGCCCGCATTGGCGACGTGGCGCTCAAGCTGCACACCGGGCGCAGCCGCAATGAGCAGATCGCGACCGATCTGCGGCTCTATGTACGCAAGTCCTCCGAGGCGCTGATTGCCAATCTCGCCGCGTGGGCCAACGCGCTGCTGCAACAGGCCAAGCTGGCTGGCGATGCGGTGATGCCCGCTTACACGCATCTCCAGCGCGCCGAACCTGTTCTGGTGGCGCACTGGCTGCTGGCCTATGTGGAGATGTTGCTGCGCGATGCCTCGCGCCTGCAAGATTGCCGCAAGCGGCTCAACCTGTGCCCGCTGGGTTCGGGTGCCGTTGCCGGAGCGACTCTCGCGCTGGATCGCGCGCAAATAGCCAGCGCGCTTGGCTTCGACGGCCCCACGGCCAACAGTATGGATGCCACCAGCGACCGTGACTTTGTGCTGGAATTTCTGCACGCGCTCTCGCTGATTGCGCTGCACGCCAGCCGCTTTGCCGAGGAGATCACGCTCTTTGCCACGCAGGAGTTTGGTCTAATCGAACTGCCAGAGGCATTTTCCACGGGATCAAGCGCAATGCCACAGAAAAAAAATCCTGACTTCACCGAGCTGGTACGCGGAAAAACAGGTCGTATTCTGGCCGCTGGCCATGCCGTGGAAATGCAGATCAAAGGGCTGCCGCTGTCCTACAATAAGGACTTGCAAGAGTTGCAAGAACCGCTCTTCGACGCGACTGAACGGATGCGAATGCTGCTCCATTTGCTGACCCAATTTACGCCACAGTTGCGCTTCTACAAAGATCGCATGGCGGCGGCCAGCGAGACCGGATATCTGAATGCAATGGCGGCGGCCACATATCTGGTTCGCAAGGGCATTCCCTTCCGCACGGCGCATGAGATCATCGGCAATGTCGTGCGCTACGCCCTAGATCGAAAATGCGAACTGGATGCGCTGATGATGGAAGAATTGATGCGCTTCAGCCACGCCTTCGCCCCGGATTTCTTTGATGCCATTACGCTCGAAGCGACCCTGGACTGTCACGATGTTTCCGGCGGCACGGCGCGGCATCGCGTGGCTGCGGCGTTGATCGACGCAGAAGCTCGCGTGCAAACATGGATGGATGCGTTTGGGGCCGCCACGCTCGAAAATATGCAGGAGGCACACCATGCGGGTGCGTAAGGCCAAGCTGCCCGATGCAGCCAGCGTCCACGAACTCATCAACAGCCTTTCCGGCGATGGCACGCTGCTGCGTCGCAGCTTCCCGGAGGTGTGCGAAAATATCCGCGACTTTACGGTTGCCGAATCGGACGCGGGAATCTTTCTTGGCTGCGGAGCGCTGCATCTCTACGGCCCGCATCTGGCGGAAGTGCGCTCTATCGTCGTGACACCAGCGGCCAAGGGAAAAGGCGCGGGCGGAAAGCTGCTGAAGGCGCTGCTCGAAGAGGCCGAAGCTCACAGCGTGGCCTGCGTCTGTCTTTTCACGCGCATTCCAGATTTTTTCTTTCGCTACGGATTCCGCCAGGCAGAGCGCACAGCGCTTCCCGACAAGGTGTACAAGGACTGCACGAAGTGTCCCCGCCTACACGCCTGCGATGAGATTGCGATGGCGCGTGGCCCGCTGCCTCGTGTTGCTGTTCTCGGCCCGACGCAGATGGAAGAAAGCCTGCTGAACATCTTGCAGCAGTAACCAACAAAATTTTGCCCATTCGAGTGACCATGATTGCTGCCTCCCAAAAATCCGCCCCGGAAAATTCTGCCTCAAATTTTTCTATCCCAGCAGATGCCATTCCGGCAGGCTTTCGCTTCGCCGCCACACGCGCAGGCATCAAGCCCAGCGGCAGGCCAGACATGGCCTGCGCCATCGCCGACCAACCTGCAACCGCTGCCGCCATGTTCACCAGCAACCGCGTAGTGGCTGCGCCCGTTGTGGTTGGGCGCGAGCATCTACAGACGACCTCCGGCTCCGTTCGCGTGGTCATCGTCAACGCGGGCAACGCCAACTGCGCGACGGGTGCCGAAGGCATCGCCACATGCACAAGCGTCTGCCAGTCCGCTGCAAAGCAATTCGCCTGCGCGACACAAGAGGTTTTTCCCTCTTCAACGGGCATCATCGGCGTTCCGCTACCAGCAGAAAAATTGATCTCCGCGATGCCAGAGATCGCATCCAAACTCGGATCGACCGCCGTCCATCTCCAGCAATTTGCAACGGCGATTCTAACCACCGACACGCGCGCCAAGATTGCCCACGCGCGCGTATCGGTCAATGGCGCATCGGTTCGCATCTTTGGCGTAGCCAAGGGAGCGGGCATGATCTATCCGCAACTGGTGCCGCACGCCACCATGCTGGTCTATCTCTTCACCGATGCGCGGATTGCTACCGCCGACCTACGTTCCCTGCTGCACGGCGCAGTAGAAGACACTTTCAACTGCATCTCCATTGACGGCGACACCTCCACCAATGACACGGTTCTACTGCTGGCCAGCGGAGCGAGCGGCGTGGAACTCACGCCCGCCGCTGCAAGCGACATGCAGGCATTTGCAACGGCGCTGCAACAGGTCTGCATGTCGCTTGCCCGACAGATTATTGACGACGGCGAGGGCGTGGGCCACGTCGTCGAATTGCAAATTGAGGAAGCTGCCAGCCGCGCCGATGCGCTGCGCGTGGCTCGCAGCATTGCGCATTCTCCGCTGGTCAAGACCGCCTGGGCCGGCTGCGATCCCAACTGGGGACGCATTCTGGCTGCGATTGGCTACTCCAGCGTGGCGATTGAGCCATCGCGCATCTCCATCCGCATTGGGGGACATCTGGTTTGCGTCAACGGTGAACGCGCTCCAGAGATGGATGCCAACCAGGTTCACACCGCGATGCTGGAGCGAAATTTTCAGGTTCAGATTACGCTCGGCATGGGCAAAGACTCCTGCAACTTTTTAACCAGCGACCTGACGGCGGAGTATGTTCGCGTCAACGCAGAATACTCCACATAAAGGCCGTCAAAAACAGATAGCATTCTTTTTTGTGCAGATTGCGGAAAACAGCTTTCATTACTGAGGTTCATGGTATTTCTTGCCAAATTTTTCACAGGGTTTTGCACGGAACTGTTGAAATCACGTCGGGGTTGGCAACAAGCTCCCGGCAACCACCAGAAATAGCGTTCGATTGCGATACAATTACGTTGCGAGGATGATTCAAAAATGGCTACAAAAGTGAAGGAGTCTGCCGCGGTTGCGACCGCCAGTTCCAAGAACGGCGGCTCCCTAATCAGCGACGACAAACTGAAGCAGCTTTACGCCACCATGCTGAAGTGCAGGCTGCTGGAAGAGAAGGCGCTCGGACTCAAAAAGATGGCCCGCTTCAAAGGCAACTACTATGCCGCCGTGGGTCAAGAGGCCGCTGTCGTGGGCGCGGCTATCGATCTTCGCCCCGAAGATGCCGTAGCCCCCTCCCACCGCGACTTCATTACCAACTTCATCAAAGGCGTGCCGCTGGATGCAATGTTCAGCCAGTTGTATGGCCGCGTTACCAGCCCCGACAAAGGACGCTGCGCGCCCGCCCATTGCGGCTATGCGCCGTTGAACATCATTACCCCGTCCTCCACCATTGCCGCGCAGCTCAACATTGGCACGGGCATCGCGCTGGCCAACAAGATGCTCAAGAATGACAACATTGTTGTCGCCTTCTCTGGCGATGGCTCCACGTCGCTTGGCTTTTGGCATGAGGCGCTGAATTTTTCCGGCGTACACGATCTGCCCATCGTCTTTGTCTGCCAAAATAACCTCTGGGCCGAATCTGTCCCCCTCCGGCTGCAAACCAAGGTGGAAGATATCAGCCTGAAGGCGCAGGCCTACGGCTTCCCTGGCATCACGGTTGATGGTAACGATGTCGTCGCCATGTATCGTGTAGCCCACGAGGCCATCCAGCGCGCCCGCAACGGCGGCGGCCCTACGCTGATTGAAGCCAAGACCTATCGCTGGTATGGCCATTCCAGCATTGATCCAGCCAAGTATCGCGCGCCCGAAGAAGTGGAGGAATGGAAGGCCAAAGACCCCATCGCCGCAATGGAACGCTATCTAACGCAGCGCAATCTTTTCACTCCCGCGTGGAAGCAGCAGATGAACGAGTCCTTCGGCAAAGAACTGGACGAAGCGGTGGACTTTGCAGAAAAATCTCCGCAGGTTGAGCCAATTGAGTGCCTGGATCACGTCTATTCCTTCGACATTCGCGGACGCGAACTGGATCGCAAGACACGCACGCCCAAATACCAGAAATAAAATTCTCACAGCAAAGTCAGGATTTATGCCCGTTAGCTATATTGAAGCAATCAGGACAGGTCTCGCAGAAGAGATGCGGCGCGATGAGCGCGTCTACCTCATTGGAGAAGATATTGGAGTCGATGGCGGCGCGTTCAAGGCCACACAGGGACTCATCGAGGAGTTCGGCCCGCAGCGCGTGATCGACTCGCCTCTGGCGGAGGGAGTCATTGTCAGCTCTTCCATTGGCGCGGCCATGATGGGCATGCGCCCGGTCGCTGAAATCCAGTTTGTTGATTTCATCACGCCAGCAATGGATGCCATCACGCAGCAGGCAGCCAAGCTGCGCTATCGCTCCGCTGGCACGCAAACCTGCCCGTTGACGGTACGCGTCTGCTACGGTGGCGGCACAGGCGGCGGCCTGTATCACAGCCAGACCAACACCACCTGGTTCGCGCACGAGCCGGGATTGATCGTTGTTGCGCCCGCCACCGTAGCCGATGCCAAAGGCATGTTGAAAGCCAGCATCCGTCAGGACGATCCGGTTCTTTATTTTGAACACAAACGGCTCTATCGCACCATCAAAGAAGACCTGCCAGAGGGGAATGATTTCATCGCCGATCTTTTCCATGCCGCCGTGCGCCGCGAAGGCAAAGATGCCACGCTCGTGACTTATGGCTACATGTTGCAGGTGGCATTGCAGGCTGCGGAAAAAGTGGGGCAGGAGACGGGCGCGACCATTGAGGTCATCGACCTGCGCGTGCTGAACCCGCTCGATCGTGACACTATTCTGAATTCGGTCGCCAAAACCAACCGCCTGTGCATCCTGCAGGAGGATCATCGCACCTTGGGCATTGGCTCAGAGATCTCCGCCATCGTGGCAGAAGATGCCTTCGATTGCCTGGACGCTCCCATTCTGCGCGTCGCGGCCCCCGATGTTCCGGCCATCCCGGCAGCCGAACCGATGGAGCAGTTCTACATGCCCAATGTGGAAAAAACCTGCGCCGCGCTGCACAAACTGTTGCAATACTGAGGCGGCTCCCACGCACGCAACAGCCCGCATGGACTCCTGTGGAGGACATGCGGGCTGTTCTCTTTTTTGACACCGTTTGCGCGGTCGCTTTCCTTCTTCCACCTAGCACCACAGAAAAATAGAAATTTTTTCTTGTCCTTTTTCCATTTTTTTGTGTCTAACTAATAGGTGTGGCTGGGCGAGCGATCCCGCTTCGCTGTATACACGTCAAACGCAACGAGAAAGAAAGGTTCGCATTGGGACGGACAAATGTCACACGCAGAGAACTTCTTCGCACGGTAGGCGCTTCCGCTGGAGCGCTCGCCCTTGGGTCTCCCATTGAGGCCTTCGCGCAAAAACAATTGCATTCCGCAGAGCCGCCAGCAGCCAAGTTGCCGAAGACAGAGACCGAGACAGCAAAGAAATATCCTCACCCTCCGGGTGTCTTTATCAACCGCCCGTTAACGCAAATCTCCAACATCGCAGACACGCTTCTGGATGATATGGAAGGACGCGGCGCGGCGTATTTTTACGAACAATCGCATCCACAAACCGGGTTGGTTCGCGACCATGCTCCCGCCGTCAGCGTAACGGCGAGCCGCCAGGGCAGCATCGCCGCAACAGGATTCGGCCTGAGCGCGCTCTGTATCGCCGCTGATCGTCACTACATGGCCCCGGCGCTCTGCGAGGAGCGCGTGGAGAAAACACTCGCCTTTCTACTGGAAGAGTGTCCGCATGTACATGGATTCCTCTATCACTGGGTGGATATCGAGAGCGGCCAGCGCCTCTTCAACTCGGAACTATCCTCCATTGACACCTCGCTGCTGCTCTGCGGAGTGCTGCATTGCAAGCAATACTTCTCTGGAAACGCGCGCATCGTGGCGCTGGCCAACACCTTTTACAACCGCATTGACTGGCAATGGATGCTGAACGGCGGAACCACGCTCTCTATGGGCTGGACGCCGGAAAATGGATTTATTCATTATCGCTGGGACACCTACTCCGAATTGATGACCATGTACCTGATGGCGATTGGCTCTCCCACGCATCCGATTCCCGCAGCAACCTGGGATGCCATCGAACGGCCCATCATCGAATTCGGCGGCATTGAATATATCAGCGGCATCGCGCCGCTCTTTATTCATCAATATGCCCATGCCTGGTGTGACTATCGCAATATGCGCGATCTTCATGCCAACTACTTCATCAATTCCATCGCGGCCACCCGCGCACATCAACTCTTCTGTCTTACGCTGGGGAAAAATTTCCCATGGATCAATCAAAATCTATGGGGAATCACAGCCTGTGATGCGCGCAGAGGCTATGCCGTATGGGGCGGCCCGCCAGAGTTCGGCAACATTGATGGCACAGTCGCTCCCTGCGCCACCGCCGGGTCTCTGCCATTTCTTCCCGCAGAGTGTTCACACGTCCTGCTCTCCATCCGGCAGCATTATGGAGAAAAAGCATGGACGCGCTACGGCTTCGTGGATGCCTTCCAACCCCAGGCAGGATGGTTCGCGCCAGACTTGCTGGGCATTGATCTGGGCATTGGCATCCTGATGGCGGAAAACTTGCGCAGTGGATTTGTTTGGAAGTATTTTATGCAAAATCCGGAGATTACCTGGGCGATGCAAGCGGTGGGATTCCGCATAGATACGGATGTCCTGGAAGTTCTATGAGAAAAAGAGAACTTCGCCCTTGATGCAACATGCTCAGAGCCGTCGGGTAGATATTTTATTCAAAAAAAGGTGTTCTTCTGAGCGAAGCGAAGAATCCAGATGGTGTTTGCTCCGTATTTCCAGCAAGTATTCTCTGGATTCTTCACTGCGGTCGTTCGCTGCGGCGAGCGACCTTCGCGCAGAATGACTCTCCTCTTTCCTAGAACTGGTTCCAGAGGTATTGGTTGTAGATATCGTGGTGGAACTGAATTTCCGGGGATTTAACGAACGTCCCCAGCAGGCGCGCGCAGCGATCCGCCGAGCCTTGTTTCAGATCCGCGTAGCGTGCCTTCACGTCCGCGCCCAGCAGCTTGGTGTTCCAGCTTGAGCTACGGAAATCCCCCAGCGCCGTGTAGATGTTGTCCGGCAGATACCGCTCCGCCTGCCGCAGATTTTTCACCTTCGACAACTCGCCGTGCAGTCCCGACTTGAAGATCGAATACAGCACCATATACGGATTTGCATCCGGCCCAACCGAACGCACTTCCACGCGCGCGCTCTTCTCATTGCCGATCGGAATGCGGATCATCGAGCCGCGATCCACCGCCGAGGCCTTGATCTGATTCGGCGCTTCAAAGTGCGGATCCAGTCGCCGATACGCATTCACGCTGGCGTTCAGCAGCAGACAAATGTCATTGCCATGCGTCAGAATCTTATCCACGAAACTCCATGCCAGCGTGCTGATCTTCTCCTCGCCCTTGGCATCCCAGAAGAGATTCTTGCCATTCTTGCTGATCGAAACATTTGTGTGCATGCCGCTGCCATTCACGCCCACCACGGGCTTGGGCAGAAACGATGCCGTCATCCCCATGTTGGTCGCCACCTGGCGGCAGATCAGTTTGTAAAGTTGAATCTGATCGGCAGCCGCCACCACTTCCCCATAACCGTAGTTGATCTCGAACTGCGACGGCGCGACTTCAGGATGATCCTTCTCATTCTCAAAGCCCATCGCGCGCTGCACCTCCGCCGTGGTGTCGATGAAGGCACGCAGCGGATCGCCGGGCAGCGAGTGATAATAGCCGCCGGTGTTGACGTACTCAAACCTGCCGGTCTCCTGATAGTGCCGCTCCGCATCGACGCCCTCGAAGAGAAAGCCTTCAATCTCATTGGCCGCGTTGAGCGTGTAGCCTTCTGTCTTGTGGAGCTTGTCGGCAAACTGTTTCAACACACCGCGAATGTCGGCGCTGTAGGGCGTTCCATTCTTGTCGATCACCTCGCCGAAGACCAGCACCTTGCCGCTGCCAAAAACATCCGACGGCACCCAGTAGAAGGCGCTCCAGTCAATGCCCAGACGCAGATCGCTCTCGCGCTGCGCGGTAAATCCGCGAATCGACGAGCCATCGAAGGTCAGGTTGTCCCAGCTCTTGACTAGGAATTTCTTGTCGTAGTCCAGCATGTGCAGCCGACCTTCCAGATCGCTGAAGAGCACGGTGACGGCCTTGATGCGCGACTCGTCGGTTAGATACTTCAACCGCTGCTCCTGGATTTTGTGGGCGGCCACGCGGTTTTTGCGCTGCTCTTTGGCTTGTAGATTCAGCTCTTCCAACTCTTCGTAGGGGAGCGTTAGGAAATTACGCAGTTCGTTCGACATGGATCTCCTCTGAAAATAAATTGAAGTTTGTGGCGCGTATCGTGGTTCCGTATCCTGATTCGGAACCCTAGCGTGCATTCTGGGAATTCGTGGCGCAAACCCTAGTTCTGCCCCCTAGTTTCAATTGGGTTTCGATCCTTGCAGCACGCTGCCTCCAGCATACATTCCCGAATGCAGACTCTCCACCTCAGCCTACTTCCCCAACCTAAAAATTTGAAATAAATTCCCCTTATCGCCCCCATAGTATTTCTTTATTAGTATTTTTTTTATTCCTGATATCATCGGGTCTCCATTACCCTTGGGGTTTTATCTCATGGATTTCGATCAACTCAAAGCGTTTTTAGAAGTCGCGCGTTCCTCCAGCTTTTCGCGTGCTGCCGAAAAGCTTTTTCGCACGCAGCCCGCCATCTCCACGCAAATCCGCGCCTTGGAGTCTGAAATCGGCGCGCGGCTCTTTGATCGCTCCGGAGGCCGGGTCAAGCTGACCGCAGGCGGCAAGCTCTTTCTGCAATACGCCGAGCAGACATTGCAGGCCAAGCGCAACATTATCCGCTCCGTTGCCGACCTGGAACGCACCCCACGCGGTGACTTGGTGGTAAGCGCCAATGAGTCCACCTGCCTCTATATCCTGCCCCAGGTCTTTGCCGAGTTCAAGCAGCAGTATCCCCGCGTCGCAGTCTCCATTGCGCGCAATGAACGCGCGGGCACGCTGGAGGCGGTTCTCTCGCAGGAGGTCGATTTTGGCGCAGTCTCCATTCCCGTCAATGACCCCCGACTGACCGTGCTGCCCATCCATAAAGACGAAATGGTTCTGATTACACCGCCCCATCATGCGCTCGTCCACAGTGGCAAGGCGCAACTGGAAGAGATCGCGCAATATCCGCTGCTGCTGCCCAAACAGGGGCGCACGCGCGATACCATCGACCAACTCTTCTCTCGCCATCAACTGAAGATGGATGTTTCGATGGAACTGGATTCCAGCGAGTTGCTGAAGCGCTTCGTAGCTGCCGGAGTCGGCGTTGGCTTTCTTGCGCGCTCCAACACCATCGCCGACCGCAAGGCAGGACTGCTGGGCGTAATGGAGCTTGCGGATCCTGGCATTGAGCGAGATCTGGCCCTGGTCTATCGCAAGGACAAATCGCTGAGCCGCGCCGCCAAGGCATTTATTGAGATTGCCCAGCAATCCCAGCCCGCTCCTCGCGCCAAACGAACCACCTTGCCTGCGGCAGAGACCTCCCATGCAAAGACTCCTGCTTCCAGATAGACCCAGGAAGTTTTGCATCGCTTTCTCTGCTCGCCCCTCACAAAAATCCAGTATCTGCCGTATCCTGTAAAGGCACGGTAAATTCTGTAGCGTTACTTGCAGGAACACGAGCGAATCTGTGTTATTTTGAAGCGGGCGGCTATGCATGAAGCCACCGACCGGAGGAACAAAAATTGGGCAAAAGCATGGTCCCGAAGCGTCTCTTTTTCACCAAGGGCGTCGGGAAGCATAAGGAACGTCTCACCTCATTTGAGCTGGCTCTTCGTGATGCCGGCATCGCAGCACAGAATCTCGTGCGTGTCTCCTCCATTTTTCCGCCACAGGCCAAGCTGATTACGCGCAAGGATGGACTCAAGTTTCTCCATCCCGGCGAGGTTGTGTTTGCCGTTGTCGCAGAAAATTCCACGCGGGAACCCCATCGTCTGATTGCGTCCAGCATCGGCGTGGCAATTCCCACAGATCGCAACATGTATGGATATCTGAGCGAACATCACAGCTTTGGCGAAGCCGAAGACCAGGCTGGCGACTACGCGGAAGAGCTGGCCGCAGAGATGCTGGCAACCACGCTGAATGTCGAATTCGACCCCGACAAAAGCTGGGATGAAAAGAAGGAAACCTACCGCATCTCCAACAAAATTGTGCGCACCGCCAACGTGACACAAACTGCGGTTGGCGACAAGCGCGCTTTGTGGACTACCACCATCGCCGCCGCCATTCTGATCTTTGAATAGCATTGCGAACAACATTGCAAACAGGATTGCCGGGAGCAGGACAGAACCGTATGAGTCGCGAAAATTTCCGTGTCGCATTGGTGCAGATGTCCTGCTCTGCCGATCCAGATGCCAATCTGGACAAGGCAGCCTTGCTGGTTCGCCAGGCTGCGCGCATGGGAGCCAGCGTTGTTTGCCTGCCGGAACTTTTCCGCACGCAGTACTTTTGCCAGCGCGAGGATCACTCGCTCTTCGACTTGGCAGAATCTATTCCCGGCCCCAGTTCCGAGCGCATGGCCGCTGTCGCGCGCGAGGAAAAAGTTGCCGTCATTGCTTCCCTCTTTGAGCGCCGCGCTGCGGGCCTGTACCACAACACCGCAGCCATTTTGGAGCAGGATGGATCGCTGGCAGGCATCTATCGCAAGATGCACATTCCCGACGATCCGCTCTATTATGAAAAATTTTATTTTGCGCCGGGCGATCTGGGATTTCGCAGCTTCGACCTCCACGCTGGCTCCGTTGGCGTTTTGGTCTGCTGGGATCAATGGTATCCAGAGGGCGCGCGTCTGACCGCGCTGCAAGGCGCGGATGTACTCTTCTATCCGACTGCAATTGGCTGGCATCCTGCGGAAAAAGCAGAGTATGGCGAGGCGCAATATTCCGCGTGGCAGACCATCCAACGTTCGCACGCGATCGCCAATGGCGTGTATGTCGCTGCGGTCAATCGCGTCGGCCATGAACATGGCGATGTGCGCGGCAACCGCATGAGCGGCGATGGACTGGAGTTCTGGGGAGGATCGTTTCTTGCTGATCCCTTTGGGCGCATTCTGGCGCAGGCATCGCACGACAGCGAAGAGATTCTAATCGGAGAAATTGATCTACGTCAGATCGAAGATACCCGCCGCAACTGGCCCTTTCTGCGCGACCGCCGTATTGACGCCTACGCGCCCATCATGCAACGTTTTCTCGACAAGTAAGCCGCAATGTCTAAACCTTCCCTCTCGTCGAACTCCACCCCGCGCTCCCTGGGCTACCACATGCCAGCGGAGTGGCACCCGCACGCCGCAACCTGGATCGCTTGGCCGCACAATCCCACCGATTGGCCTGGAAAATTTCAGCCCATCCCGTGGGTCTATGCGGAGATTGTGCGCCATCTGGCGCGTGTGGAAGATGTCCACATTCTTGTCAGCGGCGCGGCAGAAAAAAAGCGCGCGCAAAGAATTCTGGCGCGCAATGGCGTAGCTCTTTCACGCGTACATTTCCATCTTTGGCCGACGAATCGCGTTTGGATGCGCGACTCCGGGCCTATCTTTGTTCGCCAAAATAGGCCGAGGAGCCAGAAGGCTCCGGTTGCCATTACGAACTGGAAGTTCAACGCCTGGGCCAAGTATGACGACTGGCAGCACGACGACAAACTTCCCTCCCGCGTGGCAAAACTGCTGGAGTTACCGGAATGGATGCCAGAAATCACGCTGAACAATGGAAAGAAACATCGCGTGGTGCTGGAAGGCGGCAGCATCGACGTGAATGGCGCGGGCGTTCTGCTAACGACGGAAGAATGCCTGCTCAGCGAAGTGCAGCAGCGCAATCCCGGCATATCGCGCCAACAGTTGGAGCAATGCTTCCACGATTATCTTGGCATCGAGCAGGTGCTATGGCTGAACCGTGGCATCGCAGGCGATGACACGCATGGACACATTGACGATCTAGCTCGTTTCGTCGATGAGACGACAATTGTAACCGTGGTTGAGGCAAATACCGACGACGAAAATCATGCGCCTCTGGCGGAGAATCTCGACCGCCTGCGCAGCGCGCGCACGCTGCACGGCCAACCCTATCGTGTTGTTGAGCTACCCCTGCCCGCGCCTGTAATCTTTGGAGGCCAGCGGCTTCCGGCCAGCTACGCGAATTTCTATATCGCCAACGGTCTGGTTCTTGTGCCCACCTTCAATGATCCCAACGATCGCGTCGCACTCAACACGATGGCTTCTCTGTTTCCACGGCATCAGATTGTCGGCATTCACTGCGTAGACTTCATCTGGGGACTGGGCGCGCTGCACTGCATGACACAACAGCAGCCGATGTAGACTGTTTGCACATAGAATTCTGTGGGGGGAATACGATGATTCAAGTCAAAGAGGCCATCAAAATAGCAGAGAATTACCTGCAGGAGACATTGCCAGGATTCAGCTCTGGAAATATGATGCTGGAGGAAATTGAGTACTCGGAACCATTCCAATCATGGCTGGTTACATTTAGTTCCGACACGAATGGAGTGTCCACAAGGGAACCCACCGCTTTAGCGTCGATGCTAGGGTTCAGACGCTTTATGAAAATTGTCCAAGTGCGCGCCGCTGACGGTGAACTCATAGCGATCAAGAATAAAGCAGCGTGATAAGCGTGATCCTCGAAGAAGAGCTTCTGCAAAGACACCGTGGAAAGAAAATCCTCGTTGATTCAAATCTATTATTGCTTTTGCTTATCGGATCATACGATCCATCCTTGATCGCAAGATTCAAGCGTGTCGATCAATACACTGTGGATGATTTTGAGCTTCTGAGTACATTCGTCTTATCGTTTTCGACCGTAGTCACCACCCCGCATGTACTTACTGAGGTCAGCAACCTCGCTAATTCCCTTGGCTCTCCAATCAAAGAGCATTGGTTTAGACGTTTTCGCGAAGCACTACAACTCTTTGACGAACAGCAGGTTGTTTCCCGTGAACTTTCCAGCAAGGATGAATTCCTCGCATTCGGACTAACCGATGCGGCTCTCTGCACACTATGCGGAGAAGTATTGCTGATAACGGAAGACGGCGTGTTATACAGATACCTTCGATCAAAGAATCTTCCCGTAATCAATTTCTCGGATATTCGTGATCTTCGTGCAGTACAGAAGCATATATATGGATGATGCAACGTTTCTTCGCCTCGCCCTTGCGCAGGCACGGCTTGCCGCTGAGGCGGGCGAGGTTCCCGTGGGCGCAGTGCTTGTCGGCCCGGATGGAGCGATCCTCGCGCATGGACAGAATCGCGTCCTGCGCGACAGCAATCCCACCGCGCACGCGGAAATGGTCGCGCTGCGCGCGGCGGGAAAAGTTCTGGCAAACTATCGGCTGGAAGGCTGCACGCTTTACGTCACGCTGGAACCCTGCGCCATGTGCGCCGGTGCCATGATCCATGCGCGGATTGCACGCCTAGTTTACGGCGCCGCTGACCCCAAGGCAGGCGCGGCTGGTAGCGTGCTTTCTGTTCTGAATCACCCGCAACTCAACCATCAGATGCAGGTACAGAGCGGCGTGCTGGCCGAAGAATGCGGCGAACTTCTGCGAAGTTTTTTTCGCCAGCGACGTTAGGCCCCATTGACCCAAAGTTCCGATTCCATGACCATCTTCCCTCTGGACTCAGGGGCGAACGTCCATGCCGATTTTCCAGCATTTACGGACAAACCGGAGCCACACCCATTCAATATCCCCATTTGCGCGGAGCGTTCTTAAGGATTTTCTCCCTAAAGTTTGCTCGCTTCCAGCCGAAATAGTGTCCAGGTCAACGCAAATCAAGCGCTGCAACCAACTCTCCTGTGCCTTGCAGACGAAGGCTGAAACGGTTGCACCAGTAAAGGATGCCTATAACAGGAAGAATGCCCATATGGGACAATCCGTTCTGAGTACCCTCCGATATTCGCAAATAGTTTTTGCATCCAAAATAATTTTTACATCCAATGGTAACTATGGAGCGCGAACTGGCATCTAACTGGGAGTAGGGCGAGTAAGTCGCACCCGAAGCAGATGCGGTTCCCCGACGACAAAAGTACGCATTCCCCCGTTGAAATGAACAAAATTTCTGGTTTCCTATTGAGGGCTTACTACATGGTTAATACGTGTGCAAATCCAGAATGTCGCAAAATGTTGCGCTACTTGCGAGATGGCGTGGTGTATCTCTTCTCGAACCAGCAAACATCGGATTCCAGAGCGAAAACACTGCACTCCACGGAACATTTCTGGCTCTGCGGATCGTGCGCCGAGCGCTGGACATTAAAACCCGATGGAGAGAGCCAGGTTCGACTGGTTCGGAAATCGCTGCGGAAAAACTCTGTTCCCGTAACGGAGACGAACACGGCCCTGCCTTACGCCATGTGATGCGCGCGTTCGGCTTGACTGCAACAGCGTGTGAGCGACGCACACGCGCGCGTTTTCTTGGATTATATGTTCTGGGGCTTGCGTCGCGTGGGCCGCGAATCGAATGCTAGTGCTTGGCATCCAGTTTGACCGCAGCCGCGGGCGGACGGCTTCCAGAGCGGCTCTTAGCGCATCCACCAGAGCAACTACAGCCGCCCCCACTCAATTCAGACTGAAGATTCTCCCTGTCGTAGGTTCCAGTCAGCGCATTCCAGCGGATGTACAAAATCTCCAACATCATTTGCATCCCGTCTCGCAAATAACTCATTCGGGAACGCTCATCGTGACCCCAGGTGACAGGAACTTCCCTGACCCGCAGGCCGTGGCGCAAAGCGATAAAAAGCAACTCTGGATCGAAGCCCCAACGCTCAATACGTTGCCTGGTAAAAATCTCCTGCGCCGCCTCCCGGCGAAAGGCCTTGAAACCGCATTGGGTGTCGGCAAAGGGTAATCCCATAACGAGGCGCGTACATCCGTTGAAGCATCGCCCGAAAAAGCGTCGATACAGCGGTTGCTGGATGGTCTGCCGCTTGCGCTCCAACCAGCGAGAGCCAATGGCAACATCCGCGCCATCGGCCAACGCGGAAAACAACAGCTCGGCCTCTTCCATTGGAGAAGAGAGATCCGCATCCGTGAACATGACGATAGGCGCGCGCGCCTGCAACATGCCATTGCGAACGCTGTAGCCCTTGCCTCGGTTGCGGGAGTTCTCAATAAGCCGAACTGAAGGGTGCGACGCGGCAACACTCCGCACTATTTGCGCTGTCCCGTCGCTTGATCCATCGTTGACCACGAGCACTTCCGCCGTCCAGTTGCGCCGAGCAATGCAGTCCAGCACGCCATTGAGTGTTGCGCCAATGCGTGCCTGCTCGTTATACGCCGGAATGACGATGCTATATTGCAGTTCTGCCATGCGTTGCCTGAAGTTTTGCGCTGCCAAAATAACTTTCTCTGCCCCTATTTCTGCAGGGATATGTGTCTGTTTTCAATGGAAGTAGCGACGCAATGTGTACCTCGACTCAGCATAGGGTACAGAGAAAAATTAGGCAATCCGAAAGCAAAAATACATTGTTTTCCCGTTCCAAAAAGAATCGGACGCGTGAGCGGTGCTACACTCGACCCATGCATGTGCAGGAAGCACCCAAACGACGTTCCTTCTGGCTCTGGCTGGCTCTGGCTGGCGGAGTTTTTGCGGTTTTCATCGCCATCTTCTGGGGTCTGGCTCTGGCATCCATCCGGGGCAACGGCTTTCAGGGCACTGGCTTCGGATCGTTTCGCTCCAACCAGATTGCGGTCATCGACGTATCGGGCATCATCCTCTCGCCGGACAAGATCAACAAGCAACTGGAAGACTTTGCCGACGACGACTCCGTGAAGGCCATCATTTTGCATATCAATTCGCCCGGTGGCGGCGCAGCGGCCTCGCAGGAGATTTATCACGAGGTGCTGCGCATTCGCACCAAGCACAAAAAGCGCATTGTCGCCTCCATTGAGAGCGCCGGAGCCAGCGGAGCGTACTATATTGCCTCCGCCGCAGATAAGATTTACGCCAATCAGGCCAGCATCGTAGGTAGTATTGGGGTCATCGCGCAATGGGTCAACTATGGCGACCTGCTGCAATGGGCCAAGCTGAAGGATGTCACCATCAAGGCTGGCGCGTTGAAGGATGCCGGTTCCCCAACACGCGATCTAACGCCTGCGGAGCGAGCCTATTTTCAGAATCTGATCGACAACATGCACCAGCAATTTATTGACGACGTTGCCACGGGTCGCCAGTTGCCCGTCGCGCAGATTCAGGCGCTGGCCACCGGACAGGTCTGGACGGGCCAGCAGGCGCTTCCCTTGCATCTAATTGACCAGACAGGGGGATTCCATGAGGCGTTGATGGATACGGCGCGCGCGGTCGGCATTCGTGGAGAACCTACGATCGTGCGTCCGGCCAAGCCTTCGCATGGAATCTTGGATGCCATCCTGAGCGCGAGTTCGCGATCTTTGTTTCCCAACCCGGAAACACTGCTGGAGAAGAGTCCGGGGTTCTATTTTATGTGGCAATAGAAAGCCGTTTCCTTTCATTGCGTTGCGGCTTTTCATTGGTTGTTGTATGTTCAAACTGTAGGAGTGGGCATGACCAAATCTGATCTGGTTGTCGAGGTAATGCAACTGGGCGATCTAACCCGTACAGACGCGGAAAAGATCGTCGAAACCATCTTTGATTCCGTCATCGGCGCTCTACGCTCCGGAGACAAGATTGAGATTCGCGGGTTTGGCAGCTTTCGCACGCGCCAGAGAAAGCCGCGCATTGGCCGCAATCCCAAGACCGGCGAGCGCGTGGATGTTCCTGCCAAGCGCGTCCCGTTCTTCAAGCCCAGCAAAGACCTGCGCGACATGGTGAACGCCAGCGCGTCTGCGCCTGCAACGCCAGCCTCATAGTCAAGTGGCGGGTGCCCATATCTCAGTGAGTGCGATTGAGCATGAAATTGGGTGCGCCACGGCGCGATGCACAGTCGAGGAATCTGCGTGTACTTGCTGTACCAGCCAGCTTCTTCCCCACCCAAGCCAAAAGAAACGGAAGGCTTGAGTGGGATGCTCTCCTGAAGGTTTCTGGCGTGCGCATCCTCTACTGATTTCCCCGGTTTGATATCCCCTGCAAAGCGGCGTATCCTATGGATGCAGACGAATTTGTCCTCGGTGGCGCTGTTTTTGAATCTGCGAGATAGCGGGCCGGGGAAGATGAGTGGGCGGAAGCCCACTTTTTATTTGCGGCAAAACTTATTCAGGAATACGCAAATAGCTTTGTTTAGCAAAACGACTATGGCATTGGATTTAGATCAGATACGTTCGACCGCCGCTCGCGTTGCCGCCTCCCACGGCCTGGAGGTGGTGGAGCTGGAATTTCATGGCGGAGCCAAGCATCGCCTGTTGCGTGTCTTTATCGAAAAAACCGCAGCAGAACGCGCCCGGCTGGCAGACATTGCCGCAGCGCAGGATGCAGACGCGCCAGAGGTCAAACTGCCCGCCAACATCTCGCTCGATCAACTGGCCGGGGTGACGCACGAAGATTGTGAGCGCTTCAGCCAGGATTTTGGCACCGTGATTGAGGTGGAAGACCAGATTCCCGGCAGCAGCGAGTACACGCTGGAAGTCTCCTCGCCGGGGTTGGATCGCAAGCTGAATCGGCTGGAGGATTATCAGCGATTTGCTGGCAGTCTAGTCAAGGTGCAGACCTTTACTCCGATGGCGGGCAATCGCCATTGGCAAGGGCGCATCCTAAGCGCAAGCGAGGCCGGAATCGTTGTGGATGTGAGTGTAGTCAAAAAGAAGAAGGGCAAGGCTGGCGTGGAAGATGCGAAGGCGGTAACGATTCCCCTCTCCAACATTGAGAAGGCGAATCTGGTACCAGAGATATAAAAGCCTTAGAAGAAATTCCAGGAAAGATTGAGCGGTACAGATTTTTACGAAAGAATGTTGAGAGAAGAACTATGGCGAGCGTGTTATATCAGACGATTGAAGTGTTAAGTCGCGACAAGGGGATCGACCCGCAGGTTGTGGTCTCTGCCGTGGAAGATGCCATTGCGCTGGCTACGCGCAAGTATTACAAGACGCCGGAAAACATGCGCGGGGAGTTGGATAAGGAAACGGGAGAAATTCGAGCCTACGTCTACAAGACCGTCGTCGAGACGCCGGAGATGGTTGAAGATTCCATCAATCAGATCACGCTCGAAGAGGCGCGGGCCGTGGCTCCAGAGGTGGAAGTGGGCGCGGAATTGCGCTACTACAAGCCGACGGACGTGCTGGGGCGCATCGCCGCGCAGATGGCCAAGCAGATCATCTTTCAAAAGGTGCGCGAGGCCGAGCGCGACACCGTGTTTCTCGAATACAACCACCGTATTGGCGAGGTGCTGACGGCAACCGTCAAGCGTCTGGAGCCGCAGGATGTGATCTTCGATTTAGGCAAGGCCGAGGCGCGGATGCCCAAGCGCGAGCAATCGCGGCTGGAGCAGTTCTCCGTGGGCGAGCGCGTGCGCGTGGTGCTGCTGCGCGTGGATCGCGCTGCGCGTGGCCCGCAGGTGATTGTCTCGCGCGCAGCCAAGGAGTTGGTGCAGAACCTCTTCCACAGCGAAGTGCCGGAGATTTACGACAACACGGTCGAGATTCGCGCCATTGCCCGCGAGGCGGGCGAGCGCACCAAGATTGCCGTTATGTCGCGCGATAAGGATGTCGATCCTGTAGGCGCTTGCGTGGGCATGAAGGGGATGCGCGTGCAGTCCATCATTCGTGAACTGCGCGGCGAGAAGATTGACATCATCGAATACAGCGAAGAGATCACCACCTTTGCGGAGAAAGCATTGCAGCCCGCCAAGGTGAGTCGCGTCAGCATTGCCGATCTGAGCGAAAAACAAATTGAAGTGATCGTGGACGATTCGCAGTTGTCACTAGCCATTGGCAAAAAGGGCCAGAACGTGCGTCTGGCGGCCAAGCTGCTGGGCTGGAAGATCGACATCAAGAGCGAAGAGGAGAAACGGCAGGAGGTCGAGCAGCAGATGCAGGACATGGCCGCTCCTGCGGCAACGCCGGTGGAGCAGGTGGCGGAACTGGGCGATTCGATTCTCCAGAAACTGGTGGCTGCCGGAATTACCACCGTCGAAGCGCTGGCCGATATGACGCCGGAACAGTTGGAAGAGATTCCGGGCATCGGCGAAAAGACGCTGGAAAAAATTGGCGTGGCCGTGCGGCATTACTTCGGACAATATGCATCCGACGAAGAACGGCCTGCGGTGGAAGTCCCCGAAGCAGCAGAAGTCGTGGAAGCAGCAACAGTAGCAGCAGATGGCCAGAGTGAATCTCCGGCGGCAGATGCAGCGGTCGCGCACGAAGATGGACGTGAAGCTGGAAGCGAAGAGGGCGCGGCAGTCGGGGAAAAAGCCGTGGCCGAAGAACGTGCCAGTACGGAATGACTTTAAGAACTCGCAAACATGGGGAATTTTTCCATGTAAAGCAAAAATCCGCTGGGATAGGGACTTTCAGCGGATAATGAGAGCAGTATCTCCACGCGGCACTCTGCGTCGTGGAACGGGATCACGAAATATCTGGGGTTGAAGAAGGCGAAAGAGGCGGATGAGTAAAGTTCGAATCAACGATCTGGCACGCGAACTGGAAGTCAAGAGCAAAGAGGTTCTCGACGCGCTGACGCAGGTCGGTGTGAGCGAGAAGAAGACCCATTCCAGCTCTCTGGAAGACGATGAGGCGGAGCGGGTACGCGCGTTCCTCAACCGCGGAAGCGTGAAAAGCTCCTCTGCCGGAGCGAGAAAGACTGCGCCCACAGAGCCGAAGCCGAAGATCGACCTGTCGCGTATCTCCAAGCCTGGCGATGTGATGAAGGCCGTATTGCAGCAAAAGGAAGAGGCTGCCAAGCGCTCCCTCCCCACGCCGTCGGTTGCTGTGGCCGCAAAACCATCGGCTGTCTCGCCCGCCGAGCAAGCAACAGAGGCATTGACTGCCAAGTCTGTGGAAACTCCCCAAGCACATGTTCCGGTAAAGCAGGAAGCTGCGTCCGCAAGCGCAGAGGTTAAGGCCGCTCCACGCAGGATCGTCCCGCAGCCACGGCAGGCACCGCAGTTTGTGGTTGCTCCACCGCCTGCTGTTCCAGCCATCGCCTCCAAGGTGCCAACAGGCCCGGTGATCGCCAAGGCCCCAGTCCATGCGGCTCCAGCAGCACATCATACCGCGCACGCGGCGGCCAAAGATGCTGGAGTTGCATCCGACACAAAGCATGCAGGTGCTGCTGTGTCTGCGATCGCAAAGACGGATGTTGCGGTTGCGGCTAACGCGCCAGATGTCAACACTACGGCAGTCACAGCCGAGGGTGATGCCATCGACGCTGTATCGGCTTCCATAACACTAGAGGCGACGAAGCCAGTCGCAGCGCCTCCGGCTCCTGTCAAGCGCATGATTATGCCGCAGACAGGCCCGCGTCCGGTTTACACTGCTCCGCCTCCCAGCGCGACGCAGAATGCTGGGGCGGGTGCTGGACTACAGCGTGGTCGTCCAATTTTTGAACGCCCGCGTCCGCAGCAAGGTTCCGGCCCGGCATCGGGCGCAGGCTACGCCGGTGGCCCCGGCAGCCGTCCTCCAATGGGAGGAGGGCCGGGCGGCAAGCGGCCCATGCACCCAACGCGTCAGTATCCCACAGGTATCGGCGCTCCGGGATCGCGTCCTCCGATGGGTGGCCGTCCAGGATTTGGCCCGCGTCCGGGTGGCCCAGGCGGCGCACCCGGTGGCGCACCGGGAATGATGCCATCTCCGGGTGGAGAACAGCGTCCGGCGCGTAGTCCGCAGCAGCGTCGCGGTGGCCAAAAGCGCTACGAGAAATCCAAAGAAGGGCCGATGAAGGGATTTGTGCCGCCGCCACGTTTTGGCGGTTCGCAGATTCCTCAGGAACCCCTGCCAATCACGCGCTCCATCACCGTGACCGAGGGCACGAGCGTGAAGGATCTGGCGGAAAAGCTGGGTGTTCGCGGCAAGGATTTAATCGCGCTGCTGCTAACGCGCGGGGTCTTTGTTACCGTCAATCAGTCTCTGGATGCTGCGCTGGTAAAAGATATTGCTGCCCAATTTGGCGCAGATGCAGAGATCATCACCCACGAAGACCAGATGGAAAAGGAGTCTATCGAGAACCTGTTGTCGCAGGTGACGACGGGCGAACTCGATGTCTCCCGCCCGCCTGTGGTTACAGTCATGGGCCACGTCGATCACGGAAAAACTTCGTTGTTGGATGCCATTCGCGAAACCGATGTCGCCTCTGGCGAAGCGGGCGGAATCACGCAGCACATTGGCGCATACAAGGTACGCATCGCCAAGCAAGACTCCCCTGCCTTTGGACGCGAGATCGTCTTCCTCGACACGCCCGGCCACGAAGCCTTTACCCGGATGCGCGCACGCGGAGCTAAAGTCACCGACATTGTTGTTGTCGTGGTTGCTGCGGATGACGGCGTGATGCCGCAAACGCTCGAAGCCATTGACCACGCCAAAGCGGCCAATGTGCCGATCATC
>DAHXNK010000026.1:16371-24698 GCA_027365415.1 Acidobacteriaceae bacterium | reverse complement strand
GTAGAACATTATTGGCGCATCTTTGGACGGTTTGGAGCCGACACCGACGTGTTCCTGGGAGCAATGTTTTGCACCCTTGTCGGCCTGCTCTGCTACCTGTTGATCGAGCGGCCCCTGATGCGCTTCTTTCATAATTGGAATAAGCCTCTACCCTTTCAAGCAGCCCAGATGAAAGAATCCTGAGTTTCGCTTGTAACCAAATGGGAAGTTGCAGCGTCCTACACCGCGAAGACAAAAACGCCTGCGCGGCGTTAAATAATTAGGCAAAGGAGATCGCGCCATGCTGATTCGCAAACCAAATGACATTCCTTCGTCGGAGATTACCTCCAAATCCGACTATATGAATCGGCGTCAGTTTATGGCGGGAGCAGCCGCTGTGGGTGCCTCTGCGCTTGGCGCGGCGCGGCTGGTGTCTCCACATCAGAGCGTCAGAGCCGACACCAGCGCCAGCACCAAACTGACAACCATTCCCAGTCCGCTCTCGACGGCAGGCATCACGCCGACCTCTTTCAAGGACATCACCAGCTACAACAATTTCTATGAATTCGGCACCGACAAAAGCGATCCAGCCAAGAATGCATGGCGTCTGAAAACGCGGCCATGGACCGTCGCCATCGAAGGCAATGTTAAAGAGGAGAAGACCTTCGACATTGACGCGCTGATGAAGCTGCATCCCATCGAAGAACGAGTCTACCGCCATCGCTGCGTCGAGGCATGGAGCATGGTAATTCCCTGGGATGGGTACTCGCTCTCAGAATTTATCAAGGCGTGCAAGCCGCTCAGCACCGCGAAATATGTGCAGTTTCTCTCGCTCGAAGATATAGGAGAAGAGCCGTGGATTCGGGAATCCTCGCTCCACTGGCCTTACTCCGAGGGGCTGCGCATGGATGAGGCCATGCACCCGCTGGCGCTGCTCGCCTTTGGACTCTACGGCCAAGAGCTGCCCAATCAAGACGGCGCTCCGGTGCGCGTGGTGCTGCCGTGGAAGTACGGCTTTAAGTCCGCCAAGTCCATCGTGAAGATTCGCTTTGTCGAAAATCAGCCGCGCACCACATGGAACGAGTCCGCGCCCAACGAGTACGGCTTCTACTCCAACGTCAACCCCAATGTCGATCATCCACGCTGGAGCCAAAAAACGGAGCGCGTCATCGGCGCGCCCTTCTGGAAGGCCAGCCAGCCTACGTTGATGTTCAACGGCTACGGCGATCAAGTGGCCTCGCTCTACAAAGGGATGGATCTGCGGACGAATTTCTAGCAGAGAATTATCAAGACTCGGCTCATTTTTTTATATGCCCAATCGCTTTGTCGTCGCTCTGAAATGGATCGTCTTCCCGCTCTGTCTGGTTCCGCTGGGCGTGCTGGTGGATCAGGGTTTCACCAATACGCTTGGCCCAGACCCGGTTGCCACCATCACGCATCAGACCGGCTTCTGGACGCTCTATTTTCTGCTGATCTCGCTGGCGATCACGCCTGTGCGACGACTCCATCGCCGTCTGGCGTGGCTCATCCGTTTCCGTCGCATGTTGGGACTCTTCGCGTTTTTCTACGCCTGCCTGCACATCACCACATGGATATGGCTCTTTTCTGACTTCAATGTCCACACGATGGCGCACGATGTCGTTAAGCGCCCTTTTATTACCGTGGGATTTTTCGCCTGGGTAATCCTGCTGGCGCTAGCTGCTACCTCGACGCTGTGGGCCATTCGTAAATTGGGCGGCAAGCGCTGGCTGTGGCTGCATCGGGCGGTCTACATCGCCGCGATCGCGGGCGTCATTCATTACTGGTGGATTGTAAAAACTGGCGTGCGTACTCCCTGGAAGGTCACCGTGGTGCTGGCCATCTTATTGCTCGCCCGCGTAGTGTGGATCGCTCTGCAATCTACACGCAAAAACCGCGTTGCCGTCGCCACGGCTGTGTAACGCACCACAGCATCCGTGTGCCCCATCCTTCGCGGTTTTTGCGAAGGATGGGATGGGTTTACGGCGTTCTCGGTAGGAACATCCCCAACGGGAAATGACGTTTTTATCCCACCCTTGGCGCAGCCATAATGATGGCTACGCCAAGAATGGGGCACCCGGCGCGTTGCTGTCGCGGGGTAGAGGCGTAGGCACTCTTTTGATGCGGGAAATAACGTGGTTAGCAGATGCGTCCGCGCTTGCCAGCAGAACTATGGCCCGGTGGAGTATCCCCCACCCATCGCTCATCCACCGGCTCACTCGCAAGCTGATATCTGGAGTCCGAAGATATCCGAAGACGGTTGGAACGATTGTCCATTCCGCAGTGAACCATATCCATGCAGAAAACAATCATATCGCCGGGGCGATATTCGGAAGTCAGCCAGCGTCCGCCAAGGCTCTGTCGAATCGTATTGGGATTTTTAGACAGCCAGCCATTCAGTCCGTTGGCTGTTTTGGCAGGGTCATCCAGCCTGTTGGAACAATATGTATCGACATCCCGCTGCCCGTATGTTTTCTGTAGCCGCTCGTTTTTGTGGCTTCCTTCCAGAATCATCAGGCCGCCCAATTGAAAATCCACGTCTCCAAGCGGCACCCATGCGGTATACAGCTTGCGCGTGCCACGGCCCATATAAACAATGTCGCAATGGCTGGGAGTGCCCATGCCGGGAGAGATGCAGCGAAGCCAGGTGAAATCAAAATGCCGTATTTCGCCGCCCAGGAACGAGGCAAAAAAACTCATAAGCCTCCCTTGTGGGTGATACAGAAGATGTTGCAAGGGTGGATTGTTTTTCTGGGCCAACTCCGGCTGAAAAAATAGATTTTTTCCGGGTTTTGGCACGCCCTCCATCAAGGGGGCCGATGGATCAAGTTGCCCTTCAGCGGCTAGCTGCTCCAGCACGCGATGTCTTGCGGCAAGAACCTCATCTTTTTTGAGATAGTCGCGCAGAAACAGGTAGCCATCCTCAGTCATGCGATTTCGCAAGGATTCGCTATCGGGCCGTGCATCGTAGGTGGAATGCAAAAGCCCAACTTTATCATCTCCGCCATCAATCTCATGGCCGCAGGAGTACAAGGAGGGAAGCGCGCAAAGTGTTGTCATAAGTATGAACACCGCCGTTGAATTTGCAAAATATCCAGCGTGTCACAGTATACTCCCCAACCTATCGGCACCCGACAAGATGCCGCGTCCAGTTATCCGCGTCCGCGCAGGACATCCTCGGCCATCACCATGACGACGGTGCCCTCCGGCAGCGCGTTTTCGGGAAGCTGGATAGCTCCGTGGCGGACAATCCCGCGAATTGGCCCGCGAATCGGCCCGCGCGCGGGAGATGATGTTTGAGCAGGATGCTGCGCGGTCGCTGGCGCTGCGTGTTGCATCCCGGCGCTGGTGGGGCTGGTAGGGGACGGAGTGCGCCGTATCCCTTTGTCCATGCCCCGATCCATTGCGTCATTCGCCAATTGGTCGGCCTTTGTGTTTTTTCCGCGCAATACATGCTCAATGACAAAGTCGTCCAGCCGCGCAATGCGGCGGCGAGCTTCCTCGTAAAGTGGGCGCAGGTCGGGACTCTTCACGCTGTACTGGCCGCGAATCTGCTTCACCATCAGCTCAGAGTCGGAGATTACGCGCAGGTGGCTGTGGCCGTGGGCGAGCGCGTACTCCAGCGCGCCGAGCAGAGCAGAGTATTCCGCTACGTTGTTGGTCTGGATGCCGAGGAACTTGCTTAGCTCAGCCACCAGAGCGCCATCTTCTGCTTGCAGCAGAACGCCGTACCCGGCAGGGCCGGGATTGCCGCGCGATCCGCCATCGGTATAGGCAATCAGCCAAGGGCTGTTTTCCGATGTGCGGCGCGCATCGGGTTCTTTGTGTGCTGCGAACAAAAGAGACTGCGGTGTAGCGGCGGGCTTGCGTGGGGCTTGCGTCATCCTGCTTCTCAGTCTACAAGTGGTCGCGTTCATAACTCCACCACGCTCTCCACAGTGCCGGGACGCATAGAGCTGTTTTTCCATGCAAAGATTGCTGTTTCAGCTTACGTTTTGGCTTTTCTCCCGTCCATTCAGTGGAGGATTTCTCTGCATGGATGCGCGACAGGGACAGGGGATTACCATGCCGGCCAATGTACTGCGTTTGCAATCGCTTGCGTTCCCACGCCGCAGTCCGTTCCGAACCGGAATACAATCCAAAGCACGGGTGTCTACAAACGTTCCAGCACGGGTACAGGACGCGGAGCTAATCAGCGAGGCGCAGCAGGGGTCGCGTGCGGCCTTTGAAGCGCTGGTGCGGCGGTACGATCACGCCGTGCTGCGGCTGGCCCTGCACATGACCGGCTCCGAGCAGGACGCGCAGGATATCCACCAAGAGGCGTTTCTAAAGGTTTATCGGCATCTGGGCAGCTTTCGCTTCGAGTGTTCTTTTTACACTTGGATTTATCGCATCGTCACCAATCTTTGCCTGGATTTATTGCGGCGCAAAAAGACGCGTCGGGAAGATGCTGCGGTGGTCGTCGATGCCCAGGGCGAGGAGCATAACCTGCTCGACAACATCTCTGACGAGCGGGCCATGTCCAACCCCGCCCATGAGCTGGAGCGGCTGCGGCTGGGCGAAAGAATCCACGGCGCGCTGGATAAGCTGACCCCGCGTGAGCGAATGGTCTTTGAGTTGAAACACTACCACGGCCTGCGGTTGCGAACCATTGGCGAGATGTTGAACACGTCGGAAGAAACAGCGAAGAATACGCTGTTCCGCGCAACCCGGAAGCTGCGCGCGCAACTATCGGATTTGAGATAAAGAAAAACAAGCAGAATTTTGTAAAGAAAAATAAGCGGAAATTTTGTAAAAGCGTAAACAGGTTTTTGTAACGGAATATAGGTTTTCTACACAAGATGCCAGAAAATATGGCGCGGTAGAGTGCAGTAGCAATTGTTTTTTTGAGGAGAAGGCCATGAAATGTGAATGGGCACAACAGCAGATTATTTCCTACGTGTACGGGGAACTGGGCGATGAGTCCAGTCATGAGCTGGAGTTGCACCTAAGCTCCTGCGAAAGCTGCCGCAATGAGTTGCAGGTCTATCAGGCGCTGCGCAACGCCATGTCGTTGGCATCGGTCGAAGAGCCTTCGCCCAACCTGCTGGCCCAGTGCCGGATTCGCCTGGAAGACGCGCTGGATCAACTCCCCGCACCCAATCCCTGGATGCGCGTGCAAACCTCAATCTATGGATTTGTAGCGCAGTTGCGCGCCGCGCCCGGCATCGCTGCAGGCTTGGCTGTGCTGGGTTTTCTGCTGGGAGGATTCGCGGGACATGTGTGGAAGAAGCAAGTTCCCCTGCAATCCGTCAGCGTCGCCAGCGCGACGCAATCGGCACAGGTAACACAGCAGATGGCACAAGCGACGTCTCTGACTGCATCCCCGGATCCATCTTCGGCTGCGTTTTCGACTGCGCCGCAGGTCTTCAACGTCAGTGGAATTGTGCAGCATCCCGACACCAACACGGTGGAGGTACATTACAATCGGCTCGTTCCAGAGATGATGGAAGGCTCCATGAACGACCCAGAGGTGCAGCGATTGCTGCTGGTGGCGACCCACAATGCCATTGATCCTGACGTGCAGGATGACTCCGTCGATCTGCTTGCGGAACAGTGCCGTGCGGGGCATTTCTGCGATGGCAGCCCGGTACGCACGGCGCTGATGGTGGCTCTGCGCTATGACCGCGATGCCAGCGTCCGCGCCAAGGCGCTCGATGGCCTAGAGCCATACGTGGCGGAGGACACCCATGTGCGCGATGCCGTTTTGGAGTCTCTCATGCACGATCCCAGTCCGCAGGTACGCAGCGCCGCCATCCGAATGTTGCAGCCCGTGCAGGCCGACAGCAGCGTGCGCGTAGTGCTGCAAACGCTGGCGCAGCAAGATCAAAATCCGATGATCCGCACCGCGTCCGCGCAGGTGTTGCGAACGCTGCCAGCTACACAATAATGCGGCAGGATGAGAAAATGGAACCGACAAAATTCATTGGTATTCAGTGTGGCTTTGCGGAAGGCGCAACTCAAAGATGAAACAAAAACAATTCCGCCGCGCGCTTTTTTGGGCTAGTGTGACGTTCGCTTTGCCAATGTTGACCTCGCTCCGCTCCGGGGCACTGGGAGCTGCGCCCGGCACGGCTGCGTCCTCCCCTTTTCATCACGCGAGCGTGGGATACCTTGGCGTGGATTTTGAAGACTTGACGCATTCGCAGCGTGCGGCCTTCCATTTACAGGGCAAGCAGGGCGTGGCCATTGCTGCGGTGGATCATGATGCTCCCGCTGGACAAGCGGGCCTCAAGGTACAGGATGTTGTCTTGCGGATGGATGGTCATGCCGTGCAAAGTGCCGCGCAGGCGCGCAACCTTCTGCGAAAAAAAAACGCTGGTCAGTCGATGACGCTGACCCTTCTACGCAATGGCCAAATTCTTAAAAAAAGCGTGCAGCTAGCGGATCGCAAAGATGTGGAGAAGCGGGCGTGGTCGCAACATTACACCGTGCCCAACCCCGCGCAGCAGCCAGCCTCAAGCCCGGCGACGCAGCCGCAGCAAAACGCCTCCGCTCCCCAGACGCACCCCAACAAGGCTCAGGCCCAGCAGCCAGCGACCCATGCCACCTCAGGATTTTTGAGCCAGGTATCGTCAGAGCTAAGCAAGACCTTCGGCGCCAACGGAATTTTGATGAGCTGGATTCCGGGAACCAATGCCCTATATACCGGGGTGGATATGGATATTCTGGGGCCGCAACTGGCGCAGTATTTTGGCGTGAAAGGCGGGGTAGGCTTGTTGGTGCAGAGCGTCGATATCAATAGTCCAGGTTCGCGGGCGGGCATCCGTGCCGGAGACATTGTGCTGAAGGTGGATGATGTGCCAATGACCTCGCGCAGCAAGTGGCAGCATGTGGTTCACGAGAACCGCAACAGCCTTCTACTGCTGCAAATCCAACGCGACCGCCAGCCGATGACGCTCACCATGTCTGTGCATGAGACGAAGTAACTCTCTTCGCGGGTGGGGTCTCTGCCACTGTGGTTTGAATCCAATATGTGAAGGCTGGAATCCATCGCATGACTGAAAAAGACGGTAAATTCTTGTCATTGTCGCGAAGATGTCTTCTGAAAGCGGGAGTCGTATCCTCCTTGTGGCCGTCCATCCATTTGGCGGCATTCTCCGAGACGCTCGAACAGCCACCTCAGAAAACGGCTTCAAGGCAACCATCGGACGCGATACAGCCAGCTTCTCCTGCATGGATGAAGAACCTCATCATCTATGAGGTTGCGACCAAGGGATTCACGTCTCCGCACGGCCCGGAGAGCGGAACCTTCCGTAGCCTGCGCTCTAGGTTGGCCTATCTTCAAGATCTGGGGATAACTGGTATTTGGTTAACGGGATATTGCCTGTGTGACCCCCACCATTTCTACAACATCTGGACTCAATATGCGGTGATAGAACCGGATAAATTCGATCCCACTCTTGGTACAGCCGAAGAGTTCAAAGAACTTGTCAATGAAGCGCACCGACGCGGCATCAGAGTATTTCTCGATGTAATCACGCATGGATTGATGAATGATAGCCCCATTATCAAGGAACATCCGTCGTGGTTTCGCGGAGGTAGCTGGGGTATGACCGACTTCGACTGGGACGGTGGCCACACGGATTTAGATAACTGGTGGGTAAAAATCTATACCGACTTTGTAACTACCTATGGAGTAGACGGGTATCGCCTGGATGTTGGCATATTCCGTCCAGACCTATGGGAGCGCATCCGGCAAAACGCCGCTGCCGCAGGGCACACAATCGTTATATGGGAGGAAATCAACTCTGTGATTCCCGGAGTTACGGATTTCACCCAACGAGAGAACACGATCAGCACAACAGACGACGGTGTTTTGAACGAGGTGTTAGCTAGGAACCTTCCTAGTTTTTATGACAGAAAATTTGGCCGAGCTGGCTACTACCATGTGCAGATTCAATATCAAGATGGTAGCAGTCTTATGGGAAATACGAATGGAGATGGTCCCATCGTCGTTCGTTTGGTTGGGTTATCTGCCGATCATGTGGGCCGAAGATTTTGGGAGAGATCTCCCAAACCGGATGGGCTTCCCGATGTAAAGATTATTCTGGAAAATGTTGCGCAAAAGCCTATTGCGAACGTTACTGTTCGCGACGATATGGGGGGGAAGTGGCAGCTCCGGCCAGAAGGGGGTGCAAGCAGGCTGCTCTTCATGGATGATCCACTATCTCCCGAATCGCTCGCGGCTGAGTCAGGTGTGCACATCTACATTGCCACGCTTTCTTGGGGGGCATCCATACAGCTAAGTTGTCATGACAACGGATGGGAAGGATTTTCACGGAACCAAA
>DAHXNK010000026.1:0-16361 GCA_027365415.1 Acidobacteriaceae bacterium | reverse complement strand
ACCAAAATCCTTATGTCGCACAGGGAAGCCGGGCTATCTTCGGATATTCATTTTTATTTTCTCCCATGATTCCAATCTTTTTTTCTGGAGAGGAATTTGACGCGACGTTCCACGCTTTACCGGAGTTATCTCCGTATCTCTACGGCGACAAGGAGGCAGGAAAGGGGCGCTGGTTGTATGGCGCGATGCTTGATTGGGATGAGTTGAAGGAGCCTGAACATCGAGATATGTTTGTCGATGTTAGGAGGATGATGGCAATCCGCAAGCAATATGCAGGGATTCTCTCCATGTGGCCGGGAGACAAAGAGCCAAATTTGAAGGCAGTGCAGCATGAAGCAAGCATTCAGGTTCCCGTTCCATATGTGCGATGGAAGGATCGTATCGCAATCTTGATTGCCGCGAATCGGAACAGGAGCCAAGACGCAAATCTGGAGTTAAAGATTTCCTTGGCTGACCTTGGGCTTGGCAACCACAAAAAGTATATTGTCACTGACTTATGGGCAGCAGCCGAGGCCAAGATGTATACAGAAGCGGAATTATACGATTTTCGTTGTACCATCAAACGCGATGGGATCGCAGGCGGCGGACTCTCAGTTTTTAAGATTGAACCGACCTGATTGAATGGTTGTGCGGCACTATGGAAGCGCTGCACGCATTCTTATCGCGAAGGCCATATTTCTTCAGTGGTCGAAGTCCATCCCCTTTCAAAAGGCCGATTCATGCAGAAATTACTTTGCCGATTAAGCAAGCTGCATCTGTGGAATGTCTCGTATCCGTCCTTCCACCACGGCGTGTTTTCCAATAGAAGCGGCCATTCCCGATCCGTACCCAACTTGAACATTTGCTAGGGGTTGTTGTTTTGTGCGAACGCACTGGATGAATGACTGGCAGGCGGTCAACGTTGGGTCTTCACTCCCCCCTTTCATCCCCAGCCGTTCGCCAGCTCCACGATACGGCATTGCCTCATCCGCGTTGTACGAAGCCCCCGTTTTTAAGCCACGCTGCACCACATCGGAATGCGATGCGGCGGTTATGGTCTTAGTCCTAGGCCGATAGAATGTGGCATCTTCCGATGTAATTTGCACGCTACCTTCGGTGCCATAAATCCAGATTTGATCGGCCATGAGACTGTTATCGGTTAATGAGCTAAAAAACATGCGTCTACCTTTGGAATACCCAAGAACCGCCTGTACGTTGTCGCCTACCGTGCGGCCATCGTGATACACCGCAATGCTTGTCGTGCCGACCACGGTTTTTGGCTGCTCCGCGAAGACCCAATTGGCGATATCCATGTGATGCGACCCAAGTTCCTCCAGCAAGCCACCGGAGGTTTCCTTGTAGAGCCTCCAGTTCATTAGGTGCTCCAGGCTTGGATCGGGGACGGCGCGCCGCCAATTATCATTGCGATGCCAATATCCGTAGACATGGGTTGGCTCTCCAATTTGCCCTTGATGTATGCGATGAATGGACTCTTGAACCCAGGATGCATAGCGCATCTGGTGGCCGACCTGAAAAATCTGTTTGGTCTTCGTAACCATCTCAACTAGGCGATTACAATCTTCGGGAGAAAACCCTAGAGTTTTTTCGCCATATACGGGGCGGCCACTCTGGATGGCGGCAATGGCACACTCGGCATGAAGTATCGGCGGCGTTGCGATGAAGATTGCGTCTAAATCCTTACGCTCCAGCATCTCGCGATAGTCCTTATATCCAGGTACTTTTTTTCCGACAAGATCATTCACCTGGGCGAAGCGAGGCTCATACACATCGCTCACTGCGGCGATCTCCACGCCTGGAGTGCGCAGGAGTTGTCGCATCAATTCTTTTCCGCGGCTGCCGGGGCCAATCATGCCAACGTTGATGCGATCGTTTGCGCTTATGGGCCGTTGTGGTTGTGCAGGAGCTTCATGGGATTGCCCATATCCGGGCATGGCTCCCAACAGCTTTTGGGATAACACGCTCATCGAAAGTCCTTGGAGTAAACGTCTGCGATTCATATAACTTAGTTCTCCTGTGCTGTGTTTGCGTTTGTGCAATATCCCGATGCAATCGCTGCACTCCAACGTAGGGTCTCACATTGTGCCGCATTTGTTTTTCCTGAAACAATCAAGGCCGAATCCTGGGGCAGGTTCTGAAGCAGCGACGCGCTATCCTTTGGGCTTAAAACAAATAAAACGTTCGAGAGCGCATCGCTGTCCGTTGCTGAGGGAGAAATCACAGTAACCTGCAACATTCCTTCCACCGGGCGCAATGTGTGGGGATCCATAATGGAGCAATACAAGTGTCCATTGCGCGTAAAATTCTTCTCCGAGCAGTTGGCTGTGGATAGAGATGTATCTCGCAAAATTACCGTGGAAAGAATGCTGTTTGCATGGCCTAGCGCAGGCACGCGAATCTTCCATCCCGGTTGCCCCGGAGGAGCGCCCAGCGCATACATGGTGCTACTTCCAGCAGAGAGTAGAGCTGCAACAACACCTTGTTCGCGCATGATTTTTACGGAACGCTCCACGGCATAGCCTTTGCCAATGCCGCCGGGATCGAGTTCAATTCCCGGAGATAAAAACCGAACTGTGCGCTGCGCGCTATTTAGTTGTACCCGCTGCCAACCTACCTCGCTGCGTACCTGGGCAAGTTCTGCTTCTGTGGGGATCGTTCCTTTCGCTTTGAAAAATCCCCATACCTTCATTAGCTTGCCCACGGTGATATCGAATGCTCCGTTAGAGCGCGCACTCCACGCAAAAGAAGTTTGCAGAAAATGGAAAGTTTCCGGATCCGTGGTTACATCCGAGGTTGCAGCATCCCGGTTGATGCGGGAAAGCTCGCTTGTCTCCCGATAGTTGCTGAGTAAGTCTTCCACTCGATCCACCTCGTTGAAGACGGCGGTTGCATCTGCATCGGCTTCATCGTGCGAGTATGCGTATAGATAGAGAGAGTATATTGTCCCCATAGCCGGATGGCTCATGGAGTAAAGATGCAAGCTGCGTTTGGGGGAGGGATGGGGTGTCTGATTTAAACCAGAAAGAATCGCAGCAGGCAAGAGACTTGCGGATAAACAGAAGAAAAGCGAGAGGATGGCAAGCTGTGAAGGCGCGCTGTATGTAATTTTCTTCAACTGCGAAACTCCCATTTTGCCAAACTTTCTTGTTGCTACAAATACTGTATCGCTAACCGTAGGTCTTGGCGAGAAGATTTTCCAGGAATGCCTTCGATTGAAGGATGTCTTTCTGTCGTTCTTGGGGATCTCCTTGAGCCTCGTATTCAATTGTCATGGCCCCCGTGTAATTGACCTGCTTCAATTTCTGGAGCCATAGCGGAAAATCGACCTTGCCTTTGCCCATTGGCATTCCTTTGCCGAAGCTTTTGGGGTTGGTCGGAAACATTCCATCTTTTGCATGAATGCCACGGACATAATGTCCCAGCACATCCATCGCGTCTACAGGGTTTCCTTTTCCGCATAGAATGAGATTGGCCCCGTCCAGATTTACGAAGACATTTCCTGTGCCTACGTCCTCAATGAGCCGCAGTAAGGTGATGGGAGTCTCCTGCCCAGTTTCACAAAGAAATATCTGTCCTCGCTCCTTGCAGTGGATAGCGATTTCTTTCACTGCGGCCACAGCTTGCGGATAGAGTGGGTCATTGGGGTTTTCTGGAATAAAACCACAATGCGTATGGACAGCAGGAATTTTGCATTGACTTGCGATATCGGAGGCCAGTTTGAGATTGTGCAAGCGCGCCTGGCGAGTGGCAGGCGGAATGATCCCGATTGTCGCAGGGCCTTGATAAAAGTTAAAAATTCGATTTCCTGGGCCATGTTCGCTGAACGCGGTGGCCTCAATCCCATATTTTGCCAAGGCGTTTTTTACGGGAACCACAACGTCTGGGGTCAGGTGTTTGAACCCGATCTGGCATGTTGGCAAACCCAGATCGTGAACCTCCTTGATCGCGTTCTCAATCGAATCTCCCTCGTGGATCCAAACCACCAACCCCAGTTGGATCGGGGAGGATTTTGGAGCCGAGAGACCAGACAAAGACTGCGCGATCACAGGCTGAACCCCGCTTGAGATGCACGCTGCGCTGGCAAGCCGCATAAAATTTCGGCGATTCAACAACTTCAATCTGTCCTCCTCCACTTTCCTTAGCTGCGCCTGAAACTCTTAGATTGCCGAGAACGAAGGATATCATACGAACGCTTTCGCAGCGTCCTAGTCCTAATAGCCCACTGCGGGAGAAGTCCCGAACATACTCAACATATTCCATCGCAGCATGGGGCTGGCCATATGAGGGTGATTGTACAATGATGGAAGTGTGATGGTGATTGGGGACAAGGGAAATAAAATTTACCGCAGGCATTCAAGGGAAAGAAATTGGAAAAAAGAACAGCGCTCATCACAGGCATTACGGGGCAGGATGGTTCCTATCTTGCCGAATTTCTCCTTGACAAGGGATACCATGTTCATGGCATCAAAAGGCGAGCTTCGCTCTTTAACACGGATCGTATCGATCATCTTTATGAGGATCCCCATGCTAAAGGACGAAAGCTCGTACTCCATTACGGAGACCTTACGGACTCTTGTAGTTTGATGCACATCGTGCAGAAGGTTCAACCTGACGAAATATACAATCTTGCCGCGCAGAGCCATGTCGCAGTCTCCTTCGAGCAACCGGAATATACCGCGAATGTAGATGGTGTCGGCACATTACGACTACTCGAAGCTATTCGTATTCTTGGCATGGAAAAAAGTACGCGCTTCTATCAGGCATCCACTTCTGAACTGTACGGCCTCGTGCAAGAAACGCCCCAGAATGAGAAGACGCCATTCTATCCTCGTTCTCCCTATGCGGCGGCTAAGCTCTATGCCTATTGGATAACCGTTAACTACCGCGAAGCCTACGGGATGTACGCCTGTAATGGCATTCTCTTTAACCATGAATCTCCACGGCGCGGAGAAACTTTTGTAACCCGAAAGATTACTCGCGCTCTGGCGCGCATCAAACTTGGCCTACAGAATCGGTTGTATCTGGGAAATATCAATGCTCTTCGTGACTGGGGACATGCGCGTGACTATGTTGAAATGCAATGGCTGATGTTGCAACAGAAGCAAGCTGAGGATTTTGTCATCGCCACAGGAGAACAGCACAGTGTTCGTGAATTTGTTACGGTTGCTGCGGAAGAACTTGGAATCCACGTACAATGGACAGGCACGGGCATAGATGAAGTTGGCAAAGATGCGCTTGGCAACATTATTGTTGCTATTGATCCGCGTTATTTTCGTCCAACAGAGGTGGAAACGATTCTAGGGAATTCCACCTATGCCCGCGAACGGCTGGGATGGAAACCGCATATCAGCTTTAAGGAGCTTGTTCGCGAAATGGTTCATGCCGATCTTGTTGCGGCAGAACGCGATCATCTCATTCGCAATCATGGCTACAACACATATGAGCATAACGAGTAGATTGTAACGCGCCGGAATCATTCTTCAATAAGCTCCAGGCTGGAAACAGCATTGGGTTGTTATGGATCTGATCGAGAAAATTAGAACTCTTCCCACGCAGCCGGGCGTGTATCTCTACCATAATGCGGAGGGAGAGGTTCTCTATGTGGGCAAGGCGAAGAATTTACGCGCGCGTGTGCGGTCGTACTTTCTGGAATCGGCCCAGGCTAATGCCAAGACCGGTTCACTGATGCGCGAGGCCGTTGATCTGGAATATATCTTGGTCGGCAATGAGCAGGAAGCTCTGGCGCTGGAAAACAACCTGATCAAACAGCGCAAGCCGCGCTTCAATATCCTGCTGCGCGATGATAAGACCTATCCCTATGTGAAGCTGACGTTACGGGATCGTTTCCCCAAGGTCTTTGTTACGCGGCGCGTGCACAAGGATGGCGGAGCGTATTACGGCCCGTATTTTCCCGGTAGTCTGGCCTACCGCATCGTGGATATTATTCATCGCATCTTCCTGCTGCCTAGTTGCAAAATTGATCTGTCGCGTTATCATCCTCGGCCATGTCTCCAATACTATATTCATCGTTGTCTTGGCCCGTGCGTGGAAGCACTTACTACGCCACAGATTTATAGTGAAGCTGTGCGAGACGCACAACTATTGCTGGAAGGTAATGCTGGCGAATTGGAAAAATCCTTGCAGACGCGCATGGAAACCGCTGCCGCTGCGGAGCAGTTCGAGCTAGCTGCGCGCTATCGCGACATGTTAACAACAGTCAGCCAGTTACAGGAAAGACAGCGTATGGCAGCCGCCTCTGGCGATGATGCCGATGTCTTTGGTTTTCACTATGAGAACGGCATGTTAGCTGTCAATCTTTTTCATCTGCGCAATGGACGCATCGTGGATCGCAACGAATTTTTCTGGGAAGACTTACCGGAGCTTCCAGAGATGCTGGCCGCCGAAAACGACGGAACAGGAGTCGAACCCATTGCAGAAGTTATCGACAGCGTTCATCTAAACTTTTATCCTGGGGCGTTCTTCTCTGCACTGCTCAAGCAGCGTTATATCGACCAGCAGTATGTGCCGCGTGGCATTTACATTCCAGTAGATTTTCCGGATCGCGATGCGCTCGCTACATTGCTGAGTGAAGGCGCCGGGCATACGGTGGAGTTGACCGTGCCGCAACGTGGCGAGAAGCGCTCGCTTGTCGATCTTGCCGGACAAAACGCCAAGCAATCCTACGACCAGCGCTTTCGCGTGCTGCAACCCGGCACCTTCGCCATTCAAGAAGCCTTGCAGGATGCACTGACTCTGCCCGAATTGCCAGAGCGCATCGAATGCTTCGATATTTCGCACATTCAAGGAGCGGAGACGGTGGCTTCGATGGTGGTCTGGGAGAAGGGAGCGATGCAGAAATCCGACTATCGAAAATTTCAAGTAAAAACTGTTTCTGGCGTGGATGACTTCGCCAGCATGAGAGAAGTTCTACTGCGTCGCTACCTTCGCCTCAAAGAAGAAAACCAGCCGTTTCCTAGCCTGATTCTAGTTGATGGAGGATTGGGCCAGTTACACGCTGCAGCTTCGGCATTGGAGGAACTTGGACTGACCAGCCAGCCTCTGGCTTCTATCGCTAAACGCGAGGAGATTATTTATGTCTATGGACAAGAGGAAGAACCTATCGTGCTTGATCGGCGTTCTCCCGTTCTACATCTGGTACAGCGCATTCGCGACGAGTCTCATCGTTTTGCCATTACCTACCATCGCAAGCGCCGCGAGATAAGGGATCGCGACTCCGAATTGCTGCATATTCCTGGCGTGGGCGTGCGCACCCGCACCCGGCTCCTCGAACACTTCGGCAGCCTGCGTGCCGTGCAGTCCGCATCCTTAGAGGCTCTGGCAGCCGTTGTCCCCGCAAAAGTGGCCAGCGCCATCTATGCATATTTTCGAGCGGCAAAGTCTCCTCCTAGATAAATATCTAGGTATATCTTTAGCGATTTCTTACAAGTTATAGTCTTATCCATGTAGCTAGATGTCAATCTTCTCTTCCTGTCTGGTAAAATTTCTTTTAAGATTGATGTAGCGAATGAAATATTTTTGCGACGCGGGTATATGCGACCAGAACTAATACAAGCCGTGGAGTTACTGCGTTCGCCAGAACCTGAAGCTGTAGATCGTGCCATTCAACTTTTGCAGAGTACAGTTTTTTCCTTCAGCATGAAAGTTTGTGGCCATCGCGAAGATGCTGAAGATACCATGCAGGAAGTTCTCTTCAAATCCTTGCCCTATCTGCGCAAGATTGAAAATCCACAGGCGTTGGCGGTGTGGCTGTATAAGGTTACTCGAAATCGCTGCTGGATGAGTCGGCGGCACAGTAAGTTTGCGCCGACACATACGATGTCTCTTGACGAGTTAATGCCGGATCACATGGAACTGGAAGCGCTGGCGGGTATCGGCAATAAAACTCCAGAAGCCATCTCCGTTGCGCATCAGGAGGCCGAGCGTCTGCAAGCGGCTGTGTTGCGTATTCCAGCCAAGTACAGATTGATTCTTGTGCTGCATGACATGGAAGAGTTGAGCGGCATGGAAATAGCCAGGATCATGGGCCTGCGGGAGGGAACCGTCCGCGTGCGGCTGCATCGTGCCCGTTTATTCGTGCGACGCGAGTTGGCTTCCCCGGATACAAAAAAGGTCAGGAAGTCTACTGGAAAACGGCGCAAGCCTGTCGATTGCCGCCGTATCTTTGCAGGGTTGTCCGACTATATGGACGGCGTGGTGGATGATCTGACCTGCGAAAAATTCCAGAAACATGTCCAGAACTGCGTGCCCTGTGTTCATTTTTTAGAAGATCTTTCGCGGGCTGTGGAACGTTGCCGTTCCTACCAAGTGGACTGTCCGCCAGAAACTGCGGCTACCGTCCGCAAGCTTCTGGTTCAGGAGTATCTTCGGTTATCTGCATAGGGCAACCCGGCGAGAGTTCTATACTTGCGGGATGTATGCATGCCGCAAAAGATTTTCATCCCAGACAGAGGATTTCCGGCCCGCGTTCCTGATAGCCTAGAGGCATCATGGTTGTCTATGAATCCATTGCGCAGATCATGCAGGTGAGTGCGGCAAAGGCCGTTGAGTTGGCTAGCGAGCGCTTCGGCTTTCACTTGGATTATTCCGAGGCCACGCTAGAGCCGCTGGAAACCATTGTGACCAATGTTGCCGCCGATCTGTCGGCTCTCGATCCATCTGCTGCCGACAAGGGTAAGATTGAGTATGAGACCAAGCTCTGGGGCAGTTACTTTGGCGAGATCATTCGCCAGCGTTGGAATGGTGCTTGGGAGCTTTCCACATATCCCGGCAGCGCAATTACCGTGCCTGCGGTGAGCATTCGCGGCGCGCAGATTTTCCCCCTGATGAAGGTCTATCGGCGGATTACACTTGGCGATGCCGAAAATCTCTGGAATTACTATCAGAAAATTAGGCAGAATCTGTTACATGTGCTTCCTATCGACGAACCTTCCGTCTAGGATACTTCCTGGAAACTATTCCAGATATCCATTATCGGAAGATCTGAGAAAGTTCTTGCAGTGAGGCAACCTACCCTCAGAGGTTGAAGATAGTTCCCTTCAAAAAACAGAATTATTTCAGAGGTTCTTTAGTTTTAGTTCCAGACTCCAAGTTTAAGCTCACGGGCTTTCAGCCCTCGCGTTTATTGTTTGTCCCATTTTCATTTTTAGAGTCCTTGGCGGGTTTGCGCGGCAGCAGCTTTACCAGCTCCGGCAGGCGTTGCAAGGCGATGACGCAGCGCAGCCACAGCTTATGATCGAATCCCGGAGAGCCGCCGAGAGTGCTGCCTGCGGGAATGTCACCATGCACGCCCGATTGCGCCAGCAGCACCACGCCATCGCCGATATTGCAGTGTCCGGCCACGCCAGCTTGTCCGGCGGCAATCACGTTGCGGCCCAGGTGGCTCGATCCAGCAAGGCCGACCTGCGCGCAGAGCAGCGTATTTTCTCCCACGCTCGACCCATGCCCCACCTGCACGAGGTTGTCGATCTTCACGCCGCGTCCAATGCGCGTCTCGCCCACGCTGGCGCGATCCACGCAGGCATTCGACTGCACCTCGACGGCATTTTCGAGAATCGTCGATCCAGATTGCGGAATCTTGTGCCAGCGCCCGCTATCATCTTTGGCAAAGCCAAATCCATCGCAGCCGACGACCGCGCCGTTCTGCAAAATCACATCGTCGCCCAGCCGACAGCCCTCGCGGACAACGGCGTGCGCGTGCGCCAGCAGACGATCTCCAATCTGCGCGTTGGCGTAGACGACCACATGCGGCAGCAGTACGCAGCGCTCGCCCAGCGTTACATTTTCCCCAATCACGACATACGCGCCAACATGACAATCGCGGCCCAGCTTGGCTGTAGGAGCAATCACTGCCGTGGGATGAATTCCCGGCGCGTAGATTGGCGAGGGATGCAGTAGTTCAATGGCCCGCGCAAAGGCGAGGTAGGGATTTTTGAGTCGCAGCGTCGCAGCGGCAATGGCAGGAAAGTCCTCGGCAACCAGAACGGCGGAGGCCTGCGTTGTCTGCGCCAGCGGCGCGTATTTCGGATTGGCAACGAAGGTGATCTCTCCGGGTCCTGCGTCTTCAATGCCCGCCACGCGGGTAATTTCCGTTTCCGGGTCGCCGTTCGCGCCTGTATCGAACTGCGCGCCCAAGCGTTGCGCCAACTCACTCAGTTTCATGTTGCGATTGTAGCGGAAGCTCTCCCGGATTTTTAGCTGGCGAAGAGCCGTTCCTGCGCTGCGTCTTCCACTTTGCGGCGCGTGCCGACGCCGATGACCGCTATGATCTGCAAGGCTTCCAGCGCGCTGCGCGGAACAAAAACGCGCTGCGTGTTGGAGCGCGTATCGGGCGGCGTTATCTGAATGCCCTCTGGGTCGAGCAGGGAAAGATCGTTGCTGGCCATGCCTTCCAGTTGATCGCCATCGCGGAAGTGCAGGCGCACCCAGAGGCCCGCCATGCGCGGTCGCGTGGTGAAGGCGCGCCGCGCCAGTCGCTCTGGATTGGCCGGATCGTTGGGAAGAAAATCGCGGACGAAGCAGACTGTCTTGATTTCGCGCAACGTAAGCTCCGTGACCTTGCCCGTCAGATCGAGTAACTCCAGCCGTCCATCGCGCGCAAACCCCTGCGGCTCCACATACCCGGAGAGCCAGTCGCGGCTCAATTTGCGAACGATCACTTTTTTTCTGCTCGACATGGGTCTATTCGTTTTGTGAACTCAGGCGTGGGGCTTCAACTTTGGATTGTCGCACGAAGCAGGAGCGAAGCCGCGCAAATTGTTCATTTTAGTGGAAAATGTTGTGTTCCTGTGATATGGTAGTGCTATTACAATGCGGTCAGAAGACGCATATCTATATGGAAAGAATGGCGTTAACGGTTTAAGTTTTCTACCGTTTCCGCCTCCCCGCACAGGGCATGCCTGACTACACTCACCTGCTGGAAACCAGACTGAACGCCGACCAGAAGCAAGCGCTGAATGCTGTTACTGAGATTGCGCGCGCGCACGCGATGACGGTCTACCTTACCGGCGGAGCGGTGCGCGACATCGTGAGCGGCTCTTCCGTGCGCGACTTGGACATTTCGGTTCAGGGAAATGCGCTCAAATTACGCAAGGATTTAGAGAAATCTGGCTTTGCGTTGACCGGGGAGCATGAGCCTTCCCGCACGCTGTTCGCATATTTTCGTCGTCACGCCCGATTGGAGATTTCCAGCACCCGCATCGAGCATTTCGCCAAGCCGGGACGCGCCGAGTACAAACCAGCGGGCATTCTGGACGATCTGCGCCGTCGGGATTTTACTGCCAACGCGATGGCGCTTTCGTTGAACGAAGGCTCCTACGGCCTGCTGCTCGATCCGCTCAATGGCACGGCTGACATCCAGTCGCAGCACCTCCGCCTGGTCAGTAATTATGGATTTCTCGATGATCCCATCCGTCTGGCGCGGGCAACGCGCTTTCTGGCGCGTACCGGCTGGAGCATGGAAGAGCGCACCAAGGTTCGCTATGGCAATGCCAAGTCGGAAGGCGTGATTGAGTCTGTTTCGGCCCATCAGCGTGGATATGAACTTGAAGAGATCGCCTATGAAGAGGATGCGCTGGTTGTACTCCGGGCGCTGGAATCGGAAGGCTGGATGAAGCATCTCTTCCCTGGCTGGACGCACCATAGCGTCGATACTGCCGGATTGCAGCGGCTGCATGAAAAATTGGTGCAGCTTTTGATGGCTGGATTGCATCCCGATGCTGCCGCTGCCGCCTTTACGCAACTTACGGCCAAAATGTCATCGTCCAACCTGGGTGCGCTCAAGCGGCTCTTTCCACGCCGTGGCCTGCTTCAGGATGTCGCCGCGCTGGAGCGCGATGCCAAGGAATTTTCCAAGCACCTGCTGTCCAAGGAAATGGCCAAACCCTCGCAGACGTGGAAGTTTTTTCACAATGCGAAGCCGGAGGCCGCGCTGTGGCTCTTCTTCACGGGTAAGGGAGCTGCGCTTCAGGCCCGATTCGACAACTTCTTTACCAAATGGACGGAAGCGCGGCAGAAGATTCCCTACGCCATTCTGCAGGAGATGCGCATCAAGCCGGAACTGGAAGGCTACTCCGATGTGCTGGACAAGACGACCTTTGCCTTTATGGATGGCGAATTGACCTCAGAGGAGACCATCCGCAAATTTTTGGAGCCATTCTCTCCGCCCGCTCCACCGCCGCCGATTATCCTTCGCCGTCCGCGTGCCGTCAAGCGCGTCGTGGAGCCAAAGCCGAAGAAGAAATCCGCCAAGACGCTCAAGGCCGAAGAAGCCGCTGCCGCAGCGTTAGCGCTAAGTTCGGTGGCTGCGGAGGCTACGGCTACACAGCCCGCAACCGCGACTAAGGTGGAGACCAAGACCAAGACCGCACCCGCGAAGCCCGCCGCAGCGAAAAAGACGGAGGCTCAATCTACTGCCAAGGCTCAATCTACTGCCAAAAAGATAGAAGCGAAGATTCCTGCGAAGACAGCCGCCAAGCCTGTCGTTGCAGTAAAAACGCCAACGAAGCCCGCCGCAGCCATGACTAAGAAGTCCGTTAGCGCTCCTGCGAAAAAATCTGTCACGGTCAAGCCGATTGCCAGGGTTGTAGCGAAGTCGGTGTCTGCAAAAACAGTTTCCGCCAAGGCGGCAAAGAAAGCTGTGCCAGCCAAGCCTGCGCATAAAAAACCTGCGGTCAAGCTTGCACCAAAATCTGCCGCACCAAAGCCAGCAGCAAAGCCGACGAAACAATCCTCCAAGCCCGTGGCCAAGCCAGCAGCAAAACCAGCAGCCAAGCCAGGGAAGCCTGCAAAACCAGCGTCTAAACTTGCCAAGTCCAGCAAGCCCGGCAAGAAAAAATAAGCTTGCTGGGCGAGATTTCGTGTTCTCTACGGAGTTTCGCCCATGTTTTCCTCAGTCTGCGCGTACTTTCGTCCCAACCATCTGACCCGCAAAGAATAGAATCAAGCCAGAAGCATGGCTGAATTTACCCATCTCCATCTACACACCGATTATTCGCTGCTCGACGGGGCCTGCGACATTGAGAAGCTGGTCGCCCATGTAAAAGGGATGGGCCAGAAGGCCGTCGCCATGACGGATCACGGCAATATCTATGGGGCCGTTCATCTTTTTGATGCTGCCAAAAAGCACGACATCAAACCCATTCTTGGCTGCGAACTCTACGTCTGCAAAAAGGAAGATCATCGCGCCGATCCGCAGGGCGATGAGTACAACCACCTGCTCGTCATTGCAGAAAATGAAGAGGGCTATCGCAATCTTGTCCGCATTACCTCGGAGGCATCGCTGCACGGTTTCTACCGCAAGCCGCGCATCAGCAAAAAGTTTTTGGCCGAGCACGCCAAGGGACTGATCGGCTTCTCCGGCTGTCTTGCCGGAGAGCTTTGTCAGAATCTGATGCAGGGTAACTACGACTCCGCTCGTGCCTCCGCCAAGCAGTATCAGGATATTTTTGGGCGTGGAAATTTCTTTCTGGAGATTCAGGATCAAGGCCTCGAACAGGAAAAAAAGATTCATGCCGATCTTTTCCGTTTGGAAAAAGACCTCGACATTCCGCTGGTTGCCACCAACGACAGCCATTACATCCACCACGACGATCACCACGCGCATGATGTGTTGCTCTGCGTGCAAACCGGAGCGTCTGTCCACGATGCCAAGCGCTTCCGCTTCGATGGCGACCAGTTCTATGTGAAATCCGCTGAGGAAATGGAGCAGGTTTTCTCGCACGCTCCAGAGGTGGTGGCGCGCACCATGCAGTTTGCCGAGCGCTGCAACATGCAGATCAGTAAGATCGCCAATTCGTTTCCTCAGTTTGATGTGCCGCCCGGTTTCACTATCGATAGCTATTTTGAGAAGGTCAGTCGCGAGGGTTTTCGCCATCGTCTGGACACGTCGGTGCAACATCTCCGCAATACCGGACATTTGCGCCACACGACGGAAGAATACGAACAACGGTTGCAACGTGAGATCGATTGCATCCAGCAGATGAAATTTTCCGGGTACTTCCTCATCGTGTGGGATTTCATTCGCTACGCGAAGGAGCAGGATATTCCAGTGGGGCCAGGCCGTGGTTCGGCAACCGGCTCATTGGTTTCGTACGCTATGGGCATTACGGACATTGATCCGTTGCAGGCAAGCCTGCTGTTCGAGCGCTTTCTGAATCCCGAACGTATCTCCATGCCAGATATCGACATCGATTTCTGCATGAATCGCCGTGGCGAAGTCATTGACTATGTCACCCGCAAGTATGGTCGTGAGCAGGTCGCGCAGATCATCACCTTCAACACAATGGCGGCCAAGGCCGCCGTCAAGGATGTTGGTCGCGCCCTCGACATGCCTTATGGCGAAGTCGATAAGATCGCCAAAATGATCCCGGCTACCATTGGCATCACGCTGGAGAAGGCGATTGCCGAGTCGGAGCCACTCCAGCAGGTGTATGAGAACGATCCGCAGATTCGCGAGCTGCTTGACACCGCCCGCAAGCTGGAGGGGCTGGCGCGTGGTGCGGGCGTTCACGCTGCCGGGGTCGTCATTGCGCCGGAGCCGCTGACCAATCTCGTCCCGCTCAGCCGCAGCAAAAACGACGAAATCGTCACCGCCTATGACATGAAATCCATCGAGAAAATCGGGCTGCTCAAGATGGATTTTCTTGGCCTGACAGCGCTGACCGTGATTCACGAGGCGCTTCGGCTCATATTCGTCAATCGCGGAATTAAGGTCGATATGGAGACGATTCCGCTGGAGGACAAGCAGACCTACTCCCAGGTATTTCATCGCGCGCTGACCTCTGGAGTGTTTCAGTTTGAATCCGATGGTATGCGCGATGTGCTGCGTCGCTACAAGCCAGAGACGGTCGCTGACCTTACGGCGTTGAATGCGCTGTATCGACCAGGGCCGATGCAGATGATCGACGATTTTGTCGAGCGTAAGTGGGGTCGCAAGCAGGTTCAATATGAACTTCCAGAGCTGGAAGCGCTGTTGAACGAAACGCTCGGCGTGATTGTGTATCAGGAACAGGTGATGCAGATTGCCAATGTGCTGGCAGGCTACTCGCTCGGAGAAGCCGACCTGCTGCGCCGCGCCATGGGCAAAAAAGATCCCGTGGAGATGGCCAAGCAGCGCAACCGTTTTGTGCAGGGAGCGCTCGAACGAAAATTTCCGCAGAAAACGATCGACCATATTTTCGATCAGATGGAACGCTTCGCTGGCTATGGATTCAATAAGTCGCACTCGGCGGCCTATGCGCTGCTGGCCTATCACACGGCCTATTTGAAGACACACTATCCAGTGGAGTTTATGGCCGCGCTGCTTACCTCCGAGACCAGCAAGCCGGAGAATGTCGTCAAGTACATCAAGGAATGTCGCGAGATGGGTATCGCCGTCGAACCGCCGGATGTGATGACCAGCAACTCCGACTTTACGCCCAACGGCAGCGCCATCCGCTTCGGGCTGGCGGCCATTAAGAACGTTGGTCGCAATGCCATCGAGTCCATTCTCGATGCCCGCAAAATCGCGCAGCAGGAACAGCGTCCCTTCGCTTCGCTCTTTGATTTTTGCGAGCGCATTGATCTGCGCCTGTTGAACAAGCGCGTGCTGGAGTCGCTCATTAAATCCGGGGCCTTCGACAGCTTTGGCCCACGCGCCGCGCTCGCCGCCGCAGTGGATAAAGCAATGGATCGCGCGCAGAAAGCCCAGCGTGACAACGCCGCCGGACAGCATGGATTGTTTGGCCTCTTCAACGATGGCCCGGTTGTCTCCGCCGAAAGCCAAGACGCGCTCCCGCAGGTTCCTGACTGGGAGGAGCCGGTGCGTCTGCAAAATGAAAAGGAAGTTCTTGGCTTTTACGTCTCCGGCCATCCGATGGACAAATACGCGGAGAAACTCCGCAATCTTCCCGGTGTTGTGGACGCGCAAAAAGCGCTGGAGATGACACCCGTTGCCAGCTCTGGTCGCCGCGACCAGCAGAATGAAAATGAAATCTCCGTCGCCGGAATTCTTACGGGTATGCGCGTGGCCAAGTCGCGCAAAGGCGACCTCTACGCGCAGGGAACGCTGGAAGACCTGACGGGAAAGATCGACCTGATCTGTTTTCCTGAAGCGTACAAAAAGCTGGCCGAGAAATTGAAGATGGAAGTCCCGGTGCTGGTTCGCGGCGTGCTGCGCGGCGAGGAGGACAGTGAGCCAAAGCTGGCGCTCTCCAGCATCACGGCGCTCGAAGACGTGAAGGTCAAACTCCCCGGCAGCCTGCGCATCCGCGTGGCGATGGAGCGCGCCACAGAAGGAACGCTGACGCAACTCCACGCGCTGATTGTGGCTACGCCCGGCCCCGGCAAGCTGCTGCTCGATCTGGAAC
>DAHXNK010000025.1 GCA_027365415.1 Acidobacteriaceae bacterium | reverse complement strand
AGCGGTGCAGGCAAAGATTCTCGCGGGTGGATCGGCTGCGACGGAAGATATGTTGCTGCTCGACATTACTCCGCTCTCCTTGGGCATTGAGGCGCTTGGTGGCGTGGTTGCCCGCGTGATTCAACGCAACTCGACCATCCCGGCCTCGGCGACAGAGCACTTCACCACGGGCGTCGATGGGCAGACGAACGTGGCTATTCATGTGGTGCAGGGCGAGCGCGAAATGGCGAAGGATTGTCGCTCGCTGGCGCGTTTTGATCTGAAGGGCATTCCACCGATGACGGCGGGCATTCCGCGTATTGAGGTGAAGTTTCTCATTGATGCCAACGGCATTCTCCATGTTTCGGCGCGGGAGCAGCGCAGCGGCAAGCAGGCGGAGATTGAAGTGAAGCCAGCCTACGGTCTGACCGACGAGCAGGTCGAGACTATGATTCTCGATTCCTTTGATAATGCCGAAGAGGATTTTCGTCAGCGCCAACTGGTGGAAGCGCGCAATGAGGCAGAGACGATTCTGACGCTGGTGGAGCGAGCGCCCTCCAACCCGGCGTGGAAGTTGCTCGCGGCGGAAGAACACCTGAGGATCGCGCACACAAAGTCGGACTTGGAGCAAGTGTATAAGCAAGAAGACTACCGCGCCATTCGCAGCGCCATAGATGCGCTTGACAAGGCTACGCGGCACTTTGCCGAGTTGCAAATGGAGACCGCCGTCTCCTCCGCCATCAAAGGAAAGACCATGCGCGCAGCAGATGAGAATATGGGCAAAGGGCCAACCTCGTCGCATCCCATTGCCCCCGCAGAGATTGAAACGCAAAAACGATAGCAGCGCCAATAGAGACACGTAGAGATGGAAAAAATATGACAATTCCCGAGACACAAAATAACACGCAGCCCCTGATCGACCTAAGTAAACCGCCAGCCGAAGGCGTGGTGCGCGTTACCTTTCTTCCTGAAGGCCGCACGGTTGAATTTGCATTCGGTACGATGCCCTACGATCATCACGGCAAACCCATGTCATTTTTGGATGTGGCCGAGAACTACGGCATCTTTCTGGATCATGCCTGCGGAGGCTCCTGCGCCTGCACCACTTGCCATCTTTGGATCAAAGAAGGCGCGGAAGGTTTGAGCGAAGCGGACGACGAGGAACTGGATCGCATGGAGACCGCTGCCGACGTGCAATTGAACTCTCGTCTTGGCTGCCAGGCCGCCATCACCAAGCCGGGAAGCTACGTGGTGGAGATTCCCAAGTGGAATCGCAACTACGTCAGCGAAGGCAAGCCGCTTGATTTGAGCGAAGAAAAGCAGGGAGCCTAGCCATGCCGAAGGGAATTCTATGGACGGATGCTGAGGAGATTGGCATTCAGTTGCAGGAAAAATATCCGGCGACAGATCCGTTGACGGTGCGCTTTACCGATTTGCATCGCATGGTTACGGAACTGCCCGGTTTTGCCGACGATATGCAAAAATCGAATGAATCTCGACTGGAGGCCATCCAAATGGCCTGGCATGAAGAGTGGAAGGATGCACAATAGCGTGGAACGAATTATCGACGGAGTTCTAAAGTTTCAACGGGATGTGTATCCCAGCCAGAAGGCGCTGTTTCAACAGTTGTCCAACACGCAGCGTCCGCAGGCTCTGTTCATTGGCTGTTCGGATTCGCGTGTTGTTCCAGAGCTGTTCATGCAGCAGGGGCCTGGCGATCTTTTCGTGGTGCGCAATGCGGGCAACATTGTTCCTCCCTTCGCGGTGGCTCCGGGTGGCGTTTCAGCCAGCATCGAATACGCTGTGGCCGTGCTGGGCGTGCCGGACATTATTATCTGCGGTCACTCCGGCTGCGGCGCGATGACGGCGATCCTGCGCGGTGGGGAGCAATTGGAAGCGTTGCCCGCTGTGGCCAAGTGGCTGCATTTCTCTGATGCGGCCAAGCAGATTGTAGCTAAGCGAAACAAGAGCGACGACGACGAAGTGAAACTGAGCGCGCTGATCTGTGAGAATGTTCTGACGCAACTGGATCACCTGTTGACCCATCCAGCCGTAGCGGCTGCTGTAAAAGCTAAAGAAGTGCGACTGCATGGCTGGGTCTTCGACATTGCAACCGGCAGGGTGATGACCTACGATGTGCAATCAGAGGCATTTACTCCGCTTACGCAGGCATCCTTTACCGACGCGAGATCCTGAGCGCGTTTATTTCCAGCCGAAGGCTCCACGGAAAACTTCAATCTCCGGGGGGTTCTCGTTCTCGAAATAAACCGAGACGACATCGAATCGGGATGGAATCGCAGTCGACTCTTCCAATAGGCGAAGATGTTCCCTCGCCATTCTGCGCAGTGTGGTGCGCTTGTCGGCATCGACGGCAGCTTCGGCGGGTTCGACAGCACGTGAGGAACGGGTTTTTACCTCGATAAAGCAGAGCCACTCGCCATCCCATCCAATCAGATCAATGTCTCCGCTTTGCTTTGGGCTGCGCCAGCGCCGCGCGGTAATCGTGTACCCCAACCGTCGCAGATGGAAGTAGGCTGCCTCCTCGCCGCGCATCCCCGTCTTCAAGTGCGGCGCTATTTCCATGCCGAGATGGAAGCGCGCAGACATGCGGTCGAGCGCATCAATGCTGCGTTCAAAAAGAATCAGACGCAGGCGCGAGGAAGCAGAGACGGGCATAAGGAAGATGCCACCAATGTAGCAGAGAAAAAGAAACAGGGCGGAGAAAAAACGCCGCGCTCTTCTCTAGGGAAGCGCTGCACGGGTTCTTATTTCGATGCGGCATTCCCTCAGGGGCTGAAGTCCGCGTTGATTTTGCTGCATGTACGGCGCGGCTGAAGCCGCGCCCCTTCAAAATGCCAACTTGTGCAGCGATCCTCTAGCCAACAAAATCCACGCGCGCCGGATGCGGAAAAATACCGCGTTCGTGGCCCATCGTCAGCAATCGCCGAATGGCCTCTTTGCCATCCTCGCCGTAGTCGAGTGTGCGCTCGTTCACATACATGCCGACAAAGCGATTGGCATCACGGGTGTCCAGATCGCGGGCAAACTGCATGGCATGGTGCAGCGCGTCCTCGCGGTGGTCGAGCGCATAGCGAATGCTAGCGCGCAGCGCCTGGTTGATCTGTCGATGCAACTCCGCGCCCAAATCGCGGCGAATGGCATTCCCGCCCAGTGGCAACGGCAATTGTGTCTGCTCGCGCCACCATTGGCCCACGTCCAGCACCAGATGCAGGCCGTCGCGTGCATAGGTTAACTGACCCTCATGGATGATAAGGCCTGCGTCAAACTTGCCCGCCAGCACCTGCGGAATGATTTGATCGAAGGGAACAACTTCCGTCTCTACATCGGGAAGAATAATGCGCAGCATCAAGTTGGCTGTCGTCAACTGGCCGGGGATGGCGATGCGCAGTTTGCGTGCTTGCTCCAGAGTTGCGGGACGACGGGCAACGATCATCGGGCCGTAGCCCTCGCCCACGCTGCCGCCGCAGGGCATTAGCGCGTACTTGTCCTGGATGTAGGGATAGGCGTGAAAGGAGACCGCCGTTACGTCGTAAAATGCCTCGCGCATGGCTCGCTGATTCAGCGTTTCGATGTCGCAGAGTGTATGCGTGAACTTTAATCCCGGCGCGGTCACTTTGTCCGTGGCCAGAGCGTAGAACATAAAGGCATCGTCCGAATCAGGGCTGTGCGCGATGGAAATCTCTCGTACCGGAGTTGGGGGGAGGGTTGCGGTTGTGGTCGTCATGGGTGTACTCACATCTCAGGATAAAGCAGGCGCGAAGATTGCGCTGTGGGAAAGGGAATTCTGGGTGAGAAGAGAAAATCAGAAGGGGCTGCGCGAGGGGGAAGGATTCCAATCTTCAAGAGGAGTCATACTGAAGGAGAACGCAGAGCCTGCCCGGAGCGAAAATGTATCCGTGAAAGAATGCCCCGCCAAAACAACATGGATATCGATCCTGTAGGGAATTTCCGCCCTGCCACTACACGCGGCCTTCCCGCGCACGGTATGCTGACAGTGTCCGTGTCCAGCGCCAGCAACCATCCTCCGGCCCCTCTCGCCTCAACCCCGTTGATGCGGCAATACTCTGCGGCCAAGCAGCAGAACCCTGGCGCGCTCCTCTTCTTTCGCTTGGGAGATTTTTACGAGCTTTTCTACGAAGACGCAAAAATCGCGGCGCAGGAATTGCAGATCACGCTGACCTCACGCGATAAAAACAATGGCGTGCCCATGTGCGGTGTCCCCTATCACTCCGCCGAACCGCATATCCAGCGATTGTTGCGGCGCGGCTATCGCATCGCCATCTGCGAGCAGATGGAAGATCCCAAGCTAACCAAAAAACTGGTGCGGCGAGAAGTGACGCGTGTGCTGACACCAGGCACGGCGCTCGATCCAACCTTGCAGCATGAACGCAGTCATTACCTAGCCGCGCTGTGCATCGAGTCGAAAATGGATTCGCAACGCATCGGCCTGGCGTTGCTGGAAAACTCCACGGGCGATTTTCGCGCCACGGAGTTTGTCGGCCTGGATGCAGCCGCGCTGTGTCTCGATGAGCTGGAGCGAACCAGTCCGACGGAGATTCTGCTGGCCGAAGCCAGCGCGTTGCCCGGAGCGTTGGACAATGTGACAGAATCCTCCTTGCTGGCCGCGCAAACCCAGTCTTCCAACCAGTCGTCCAGCCGATCTTCCAGCCGTCCTTGGACGATCACGCCGCTTGATGCCTGGGTTTTCAGCGCCGACTATGCTCAGCCGCTGCTGGCCCAGCACTTTGGCACGCGCGGTTTGGCCGGATATGGATTGGACGCGCATCCAGCCGCCGCCACAGCCGCCGGAGCCGTGCTGCATTACCTGAAGAGTACGCAACAGAGCCAATTGCAACATCTGGACAATCTTCGCTACTACGAGCGCGCGGGCCATCTGCAACTGGATGCCGTCACTGTCCGCAACCTAGAACTGGTGGAGCCGCTGATGCCGGATGCTGGACGCGACACCACGCTCTTTTACACACTCGATGCCTGCGTGACGCCGATGGGAAAACGGAAACTTCGCGCCAGCCTGCTGCGTCCGTTGCTGGAGGTCGCTCCCATTACGGAGCGTCTGGATGCCGTCGCCGAGTTGCATGGCAATCTTCTTGCGCGAGAGGAACTGCGCTCCGCAATGGTCGGCATTCAGGACATGGAGCGTTTGCTGAGTAGAATTTCGCTCGACAGCGCTGGCCCCAGAGATGTTCTCGCGCTGGCTCAATCGCTCTCCGCGCTTCCTGCGGTCGCTCGGATCCTCCAGCCACGCCAGGCAAAAGCATTTCTTCGCCTGCGTGGAGATATGGATATTTTGGACGATCTGCACCGCGCCATTCGAGAGACCATCGTCGAAGACCCGCCGGTGCATTTGTCCGATGGCGGCGTGATTGCATCGGGCATTCACGCGGAACTGGATTCTCTGCGCGTGCTGAGCCTGAGTGGTCGGCAGTCGATTGCCGCCATTGAGGAGCGTGAGCGCAAGCGCACCGGCATCGGCTCACTCAAGGTTCGTTACAACTCGATCTTTGGCTATTACATTGAGATCACCAAAGCGAATCTCGCGCTGGCTCCCGACGATTATGAACGCAAGCAGACATTAGTCAACGCCGAGCGCTTCACCACGCCGGAACTGAAGGACTACGAGCGCAAAGTGCTCGGCGCGCAAGAAGAATGCCTGACGATTGAGCGCCGTATCTTTGGAGAACTGCGCCAGACCATTCTTGTCGCCGCTGCGCGGATTCGCGCCAGCTCGAATGTACTTGCGGAGTTGGATATGGTTGCATGTTTCGCGCATCTGGCCAGCGCGCGGAACTATGTGCGGCCAACGGTGGACGATTCCGGCATCTTGGAAGCCATTGCTGCTCGGCACCCTGTCATTGAACATCGTATGCAGCAACGGGCGGAGGGCCGTTTCGTTCCCAACAGCGCGCATCTGGATACAGCCGACACGCGGGTGTTGCTGCTGACCGGGCCGAACATGGGCGGCAAATCCACCTATCTGCGGCAGACCGCGCTGCTGGTTATTCTGGCGCAAATGGGATGTTTTGTTCCGGCGCAGCAGATGCGCCTGGGACTGGTGGATCGCATCTACACGCGCATTGGAGCCAGCGACAACGTGGCGCAAGGCCGCTCTACTTTTATGGTTGAGATGACGGAGGCGGCGACGATTCTAAATACCGCGACCGAGCGCTCTCTGGTATTGCTGGATGAAATTGGGCGCGGCACGGCCACCTTCGACGGCCTGTCGCTGGCCTGGGCGACACTGGAATATCTGCACGATCAGATTGGCGCACGCACGCTCTTCGCCACGCATTACCATGAGCTGACGCTGCTCGCCGAACATCTGACCCATATAGAAAATCTGCGCGTGGCCGTGCAGGAGACACCCACAGGCATCGCCTTTCTGCATACCATTGAGAAAGGGTCGGCCAGCAAAAGCTATGGTATTGACGTGGCCAAACTCGCCGGATTGCCGAAGGTCGTTATCGAACGCGCGCGCGCGGTGCTGCGCCAGCATGAACGCGCCGAGCAGCGGCAGATGGAAGCCGCGACAGAGGAGCCAACGCTGCAAATGACGCTGTTTACGCCGCTATCGCAGCGCGTGGTGGATCAAATCCGCGATCTCGACCTGAACGCGCTCACGCCTATGCAGGCGCTACATCTGCTGCTGGAGTTGCAGCGCGAGATTGCCGAGGGCGCAGCATCGACGCGCTCCAGCGAGGCCACGCAAGCATGAAATCCACACAGACATTGCGTCGTCAGGTTGGCTCGCTCTTCATCGTCGGGCTGGAGGGAGTTGAGCTTTCTGCGCTGGAAGCGGCCTGGCTGCGCGGCCTGCAACCGAGCGGCATCATTCTCTTCAAAAGAAATATCGCTTCACCTAGGCAGATGCACGCGCTGTGGAAAGCGGCTGTGGCCACGCGACAAACAGATTCCGCCGATGGACATTCTGCCGAGGAACATTCCAAAGACGGGTTCTTTCGCTGTGTCGATCTGGAAGGCGGCACAGTGGATCGTCTGCGCGATCTGATTGGCCCCACTCCCGCCGCCGCTACCGTCGCCGTGACAGGCCGCCCAGAACTCTTTCAACGGCATGGAGCCATCGTGGGCCGCATGTTGGAGACGCTTGGCTTCAACGTCGATTTGGCTCCCGTGCTTGATCTGGCCACGCCCGCCTGTCGCGCAGTGATGGGAAGCCGCGTGGCCTCCGCAGACCCTGCCGTTGTCGCGCACTATGCGCGCGGATTTCTTGCAGGACTGGCCGCACACGGCATTCTGGGCTGCGGCAAACATTTCCCCGGCTTAGGCAGCGGGAGCTTCGACTCGCACAAAAAAACTCCGAAGATTTCCCGCACATGGGAGCAGATACAGCTAGACTTGGCTCCCTATCGCGCACTGCGCGGCAACCTGCCCTTTGTGATGGTCAATCATGCGGCGTACCCCAAAATCGAACATCGGGCACAGCCCGCTTCACTCTCGCACTTCTGGATTACGGAGGTTCTTCGCAAGCAGATGCAGTATCGCGGGCTGGTGCTCTCCGACGACATGGAGATGGGCGGCGTGCTCAACCATGCTTCCATTGAAGATGCCTCCGTTCAAGCGATTGCTGCGGGCACGGATTTGCTCGAAGTCTGCCATCGCGCCGACCGCATTCTGAGCGCGTATGAGGCTGTGCTGCGCGAGGCGGAACGCTCTCCTGCCTTTGCGCGTGTTGTAGCGGCGGCCTCGCAGCGCGTTGCGCGCGCAAAGCGGCGCTGGCTGCATGGGGATACATTGCCGCGAGCCGCCTCTGTGGCGCAGATCCACCGCCTGCGCCGCGATCTGGAGCAATTCTCCTGCGAAGTTTCGGAGGTATCGCAGTGAAACACGCGACGCTTTCGCCGCTGCCATACAAGGCCATGACCGTAGCCGGAGTCATGAGCGGCACCTCCGCCGATGGCATGGATGTCGCGTTGGTTCGCATTACGCCTGGGGTAGAAGCGCCGCGATTGCGCCTGCTCGCGCATTTTTCTACGCCCTACCCGGCGGCCATCCGCAAAGAAGTTTTAAGCGCCATGAATGCTTGCGCCGCATCCGTTGCCGACCTCTCGCGTCTGCACTGGCGGCTGGGTCAGCTCTACGCCAAAGCGATTCTCGAAGCGCTTCAGAAATATCCGACCAAGCTGGCGCTGATTGGCTGCCACGGGCAGACCATCTACCATCAGGCAACGCCGCAGCGATATTGCGGCGCGTCGGTCGCCTGCACCTGGCAGTTGGGCGAAGCTGCCGTGATTGCCGCAGCCACAGGCGTGCCCGTGGTCTCCGATTTTCGCCCCGCAGACCTGACGCTGGGTGGGCAGGGAGCGCCGCTGGTTCCGCTTCTGGATTGGGTGTATTTTCGCCATGTACAGCGCAATCGCGTGCTACAAAACCTTGGTGGTATCGGCAACCTGACGGTCATTCCCGCAGGCGCATCGGCCTCTCAGATTTTCGCCTTCGACACTGGCCCGGCCAATATGGTCATCGATGCCATCGCCGAGATTTGTTTCCAGAAACGCTACGACCGTAATGGCGCCATCGCTGCGCGTGGCCGCATTCTCGACCCGGTGCTGCAAGAATTTCTCGCGCTGCCATACTTCTCCGCGCCGCCGCCAAAGTCTGCCGGACGTGAGCAATTTGGCCGCGAATTTTCCCAGCGTTTTCTTGCGCGCTGCAAAAAAATCAGCCATCGTCCAGAAGATGCCATCGCGACGGCAACCGCATTTACTGCCCGCACTCTCGGCATAGCTTGGAAGCAATTTGTGCAGCCAACGCTGCCCGCCACGCCGACGGATTTCATCGTCGCTGGCGGCGGAGCCAACAATGCAATCCTGATGCAGGCCATCGCTGCGGAACTGGCTTCGTTTCACGTCCACATCTCGACCAGCGACGGCTTTGGTCTTCCGGCTGCGGCCAAAGAGGCTGTCGCCTTTGCCTTGCTCGCGTATCAGACCTGGCACCAGCGGCCCGGAAATCTTCCAGCCGCGACCGGCGCGTCGCGATTGGCAATCTTGGGGAAAATCTCCCATGCGTAAGCGCGGCCATGCTTTCCTGTTTTTGTCCTGCGCCTGCACGATGTTTTTTTTGAATGGTTGCCGCCGCGCCACGCCCGACGATCCTAACACCGTCACCATTTTGATTGAGAGCAGCCCCACCAGTCTCGATCCGCGTGTGGGCGTTGATGCTCAATCCGAGCACATCGACATGCTGCTCTTCGATGCGCTGGTAAAAAAAGATGCTCGCTTCAACTTGCAGCCTGATCTGGCATCGTCGTGGGAAATCCCCGATCCGCGCACCTACATCTTTCATTTACGCAGCGATGTTGTCTTCCACAGCGGCCAGCCGCTCACCTCGCGCGATGTGCGGTGGACGCTGGACACGATGCGCAATGGCACGCTCATCACGCCAAAGGCCAGCGCATTGGCTAGCATCGCCAGCATCGAGACTCCCGACGCGCATACGGTCGTTCTGCATCTGCAACACGCGGATGCTGCGCTGCTCTGGAATCTCTCCGACGGTTCCACTGGCATTGTTCCCTATGGCAGTGGCAAGGATTTCCAGCAGCATCCCATTGGTACTGGCCCGTTTTGTTTTGTGCGGCAGGAGATGGATAAGGAGGTTGTGCTGGAGCGCAATCCCTCCGCGTGGGATGGAGTTCCGGCCATCCATCAGCTTCGGTTTGAAGTGGTGCCCGACGCGATGACACGCGCGCTGGAGCTACGCAAAGGCTCCGCTGACATTGCCATCAACGCCTTTCCCGCTGACATGACCTGGTCGCTGCGCCGCGATCCGCAACTGGTCATCGCTTCGGTTCCCGGCAATAACGTCCAGTACCTTACGCTGAATTTGCGCGACCCATACCTGCGCCATCTGCGCGTGCGCTGGGCGATTGCCGATGCCATCAATCGTCCACTCATCATTCAGGCGCTGCTGCGTGGCGAGGCGCGACCCGCCAGCAGCCTGCTTCCGCCGGGGCATTGGGCGTATTCGGAAACCACTCCCGATATCTCCTATGATCCCGCACGCGCGCGGCAACTGTTGCAGCAGGCGGGATTCGCGCCCGGCAGCGATGGCATCCGCTTCCATCTGTCGATGAAAACCTCCACCGATGAAACGGCGCGCTTGTTGGCGATGGTGCTGCAACAGCAGTTGCGGCAGGTGGGCATTGCGCTCGATATCCAGAGCTATGAATTCGCCACGTTTTATTCTGACATTTCGCAGGGAAGGTTTGGCATGTACAGCCTGCGCTGGATCGGCGGCAATGAAGACCCAGACATTTTTCACGCCCTAGCCACTGCGAGCGCTCCGCCCCACGGAGCCAATCGCGGCTTCTATGCCAACGCTGAGGTGGACGCGCTGATCTCCCAGGCGCAACAAGAGGTCAACATAACAGATCGTCGCGTGGCCTATGTGCAGGTGCAGCAGATTCTTGCCCGCGATCTTCCCGTCATTCCGCTCTGGTATGTGGATTCCGTGGTCGTGTATAACCGCAGGCTTGCGGGCATCGCGCCGTCGCCCTCTGGAACCTTCGATTTTCTGCGTCATGTGGCGATACGCTAATGAAAAATCCTTCTCTCCACATCGACTCTTTTATGTTCCAATAGTTTTCGTGATGGAAGAATTTGAAATTGGAAGCGTTCCCGTTGGCTCCGGCCAGCTTTTTCTTGTTGCAGGGCCATGCGTCATTGAGAGCGAGGCCCACGTCCGCAAGATGGCCGACGCGCTCCAGCGCATCGCTGGCGATCTGGGTATTCCGTATATCTTCAAGGCCAGCTACGACAAGGCTAACCGCACCTCGGTGAGAAATTTTCGTGGCCCCGGCATTGTGGAGGGCTGCCGTATTCTACGCAGCATCGCCAAAGCCACCGGGCTGCCCGTGCTCACCGACGTGCATCAGGCCGCCGATTGCGTCCAGGTCGCCGAGGCCGTCGATGTGTTGCAGATTCCCGCCTTCCTCTGCCGCCAGACGGATTTGCTGCTTGCTGCCGCGCAGACAGGCCGCGCCGTCAATGTAAAAAAAGGCCAGTTCCTTGCGCCGTGGGACATGCGCCACGCCGTCGAGAAAATCTCCAGCGCTGGTAACACACGCATCCTTCTCACCGAGCGCGGAGCCAGTTTCGGCTACAACAATCTCGTGGTGGATATGCGTTCGCTGGCCATCATGCGCGGCTTTGCTCCGGTGGTCTTTGATGGCACGCACTCCGTACAAACGCCGTCCTCTGCGGGGGGCGTCTCTGGCGGGCAGCCGGAGTTTATCCCGGTGCTTGCCCGCGCCGCCGTTGCTGCTGGCGTGGATGGAATTTTTCTCGAAGTCCACGATGATCCGGCGAATGCGAAATCCGACGGAGCCAACGCGCTGGACTTGAAGCATCTGCGCCCACTGCTGGAAACGCTGCTGGCAATTCATGCAGCGGCAACAAAAAAGATGGAGCGGCCCAGTACGCAGCGCCCTTGAGATCCGCTTCCAACCGGGATGCCCTCGCCATTCTCCATCCCTCGCTACAATAGAGAGATGGAACGGGCCGCTCGAACGCACGCGGTCGTAAGGGGATTCTATGTATGAAGTCACCGTGGAGGCGGAGTTTTCCTCTGGCCACTACCTTCGCAACTATCGAGGCAAGTGTGAAAATCCGCACGGCCACAACTACAAGGTTCGCGTCACGCTGCGCGGGCGCGAGCTGGACAAGGCCGGCCTATTGCTTGACTTCAAACAGCTCAAGCATGTTATGAAGCCAGTCATCGAATATCTGGATCATCAGATGATTAACGACCTTGCGCCGTTTACGGAGATCAACCCTTCCGCCGAAAATCTTGCGCGATATTTTTTTGACGAGACCAATCTCCAGCTCAACGAGATGACCAGCGGGCGCGTCAGCGTCAAGGACTGCACCATCTACGAAACCAGCAGTACCACCGCCACCTACTACGAGTAGCCGTGTTCCTCATCGAGCTGTACCAATCCGTGCAGGGAGAATCGAGCTTTGCGGGCCTGCCCTGCATCTTCGTCCGTCTCGCGGGCTGCAACCTGCGCTGCGCCTGGTGCGATTCGGAGTACACCTTCATCGGCGGCGCCAAGTACACGCTGGAGCAGGTCGAGGCGGCCATTCACGCGCTTGCTCCCGTGCGACTGGTCGAGTTTACTGGCGGCGAACCCATGTTGCAGGAGCGCGAACTTCTGCCTTTACTGGAGCGTCTGCTGGCGCAGAATTTCACGCTGTTGATGGAGACCAGTGGCGAGCGCCCGTTGGCCGCCGTGCCCAGAGTCGTGCATAAAATCATGGATGTTAAGTGCCCCGGCTCCAGCGAAAGCACGCGATTCCATCTGCCGAATCTGGAGGCGTTGACACTGCGCGATGAAGTGAAATTCGTCCTCACGGATCGCGCCGACTACGAATTTGCGCGCGACTTTATTCAACTACATGATCTCGCTACGCGATGCGGACACATCTTGCTCTCGCCAGCGTTTACAAAGACGCCCACGCCAACACGCGATGCGGCAAACTACATGCTCGACCCAAAGCTGGTGGTGGAATGGATGCTCGCCGACGGCCTGCCTGCGCGTCTTAGCCTGCAAATCCATAAATTTATCTGGGAACCACTGACGAAGGGCGTATAGACTTCTCCTGAAAGAGATACTCCTCTATGTCGGACAGTCTACCTATCGACGATGCTGTTTCGTCCGTTCTCATTGGAGAATATCCGTCCCTTGAGGAGGCATTGCTGGTGCGCGGACTGCTTGCCTCCTATGAAATTGCAGCCTTTCTGAGCGATGAAAATTTTCTTCGCCTGTATGGAGGCTCGATTCACTCTCACGGCGGTATTCCGCTGCGCGTTCACCAGCGGGATGCGGAGGCAGCGCTGGAAATTCTGAGGGTAAGCCAGAAACATTCAAGGCAGCAACCATCTGAAACAACAGAGAGCGACGAACTATGACCTTCTCTTCCCAAGACATTTCCGCCCGCCCACGCGCTGTGGTCTGTCTCTCCGGCGGCATGGATTCCGCTGTTTGCACAGCGCTGGCGGTCCGCGACTTTGAGACCTACGCGCTGCACTTTAGCTACGGTCAGCGCACGGAGCAACGCGAACTTGCCAGCGCCCACGCTATTGCCAAAACGCTGGGTATCCGGCAACTGCTCCCCCTGCGCATGGATATTTTTCGTCAGATCGGTGGTTCCGCGCTGACCGATACATCCATCGCCATTCCCGACGCCCCTGCCGTGGAAGAGATTGGCGCGGAGATTCCCGTCACCTACGTCCCTTTCCGCAACGCGCATTTTCTGGCTGCCGCCGTCAGTTGGGCGGAGGTGCTAGGCGCAAAAAAAGTCTTCATTGGTGCCGTCGAGCAGGATAGTTCTGGCTATCCTGACTGTCGTCCTGCCTACTATCAGGCATTTCAGCAGCTCATTTGCACCGGTACACGCGATGCAGATATTGAAGTCGTCACACCGCTCATCGCGCTCCAGAAGAGAGAGATTGTCCGGCTCGGTCTGGAGCTGGGCGCGCCTTTCCATCAAACATGGTCATGCTACGCAGGCGAGACGGTAGCCTGTGGCGTATGCGAAAGTTGTGCCCTGCGTTTGCGCGCGTTCTTAGATGCGGGCGCGACAGACCCCATTCCATACGCAGGCAACAGACCATAAAGAATTTACAAATCGTAATGATTTTCCAGCTTCTCGCGATGCCGCTCCTGCGCCAGTGAGATTAAGCGGTCGATGAGCTTGGAGTAGGGCAGCCCGCTTGCATCCCATAATTTTGGATACATGCTGATGGCGGTAAAGCCGGGCAGCGTGTTGATCTCGTTAAGATAAATTTTTCGTGGTTTCGCAGTTGTGCTCGCGCCAGGCTCCATCAAAAAATCCACGCGGGCCATGCCGGAGCACTCGCAAGCCTGAAAAGCGGCGATGGCCATTTGCTGCACGCGCTTGGCCTCCGTCTTAGTCAGCTTGGCGGGGATCACTGGTTCTGATCCTTCGCTGAGATACTTGGCGTCGTAATCATAAAACTCCTTGCAGGGAATAATTTCTCCTACAACCGATGACTCTGGGGCATCATTGCCGAGCACGGCCACTTCGAGTTCCCGCGCCTTGCCGCGCTTACCGCCCACGCCCTGCTCAATGACAATTTTGCGATCATAGCTCGCAGCCAATTCGATGGCCGGAACCAGTTCCTTGCGATCATGCGCCTTGCTGATGCCAACCGAGGAGCCGAGATTTGCTGGCTTCACGAAAACGGGATAGCGCAGCGTGGCTTCAACCTGCTGCGTGGCGCGCTTGGGATTTTTTTTCCATTCCGAGCGCAGCAGCGTGACGTATTTCGTAATGGGCAATTTGGCGGCAGTAAAGAGACGCTTCATCACGTCCTTGTCCATGCCTGCGGCGGAGCCAAGCACGCCGGAGCCAACATAGGCGATGTCGGCCAGCTCTAACAGTCCCTGTACGGTGCCATCTTCGCCGAACGTCCCATGCAGCACGGGGAAGATTACATCGGCGGTGAGGGATTTCTCTGCGCTGGCTCGCAGTGCGGTCAGCGAGTTGGAGGCTGGCTCCAGCGGCGCAGGAGCCGGACGCAGCAAAATCGCATCCCCATGTTCAATCACCGCAGCCGATGCCGTTGCCTCCGGGTCTCCAGCGCGCAGATGTTGCTCCGTAGGTTTCGGAGCTTCCAGCAGGCGCTCGGCATCGGTGGAGGTAAGCCAGCGGCCATCCTTCGCAATGCCAATCAGTTGTACATCATATTTGCTGCGGTCGATGGCTTGCAGCACGGAGGCAGCCGAGAGCAGCGAGACATCATGCTCGCCGCTGCGCCCGCCAAAGAGAATGCCAATACGTTGTTTAGTCATGTTCTCCTACAAAATCTTTTTTCCAAAGGCCGAGCAAATTAACTCCACGGCCAACTCCGCCGTGCGGTTATGCTCGTCGATGACTGGGTTCACTTCGACGATATCAAAGCTCAACATGTGGCCATGATCGGCGAGAATCTCCATTGCCAAGTGTGCCTCGCGATAGGTCGCTCCGCCGCGCACGGGAGTGCCGACACCGGGCGCGTCCTCCGGGTCGATCCAGTCCATATCGACGGAGACATGATAGCCCGCAGTCCCACGTCCAGCGCAGCGCAACGCCTCTTCCATCACGGCGCGCATCCCGCGCTCGTCGATGTCGCGCATGGTGTAAACCTCGGCGATCCCGGCGCGACGAATGTTTTCTTTTTCTGCGGCATCAATGTCGCGCACGCCGACCAAAACCGTGTTCTCCGCAGCCACCTTGGGCGACCAGCCAAAAAGATCGCGTAGCGATGACGGGCCTAGCCCCATCAATGCAGCCAGCGGCATCCCGTGAACATTGCCGCTTGGCGATGTCTCCGGCGTGTTGATGTCGGAGTGAGCATCCATCCATATCAGGCCAACTTTTTGCTGCTTGCGGCGAAAAAATTCCGCTACGCCAGAGACCGTGCCGGCAGCCAAGGAGTGGTCGCCACCGAGTATGACTGGAGTTTGCGCCGCCGCCAATGTCTCCAGCACCAACGCTGCAACGCCCGCGCAGGTCTCGGTGATTGGCATCAGATACTTTGCATTCTGCTCGCCAATGTTCTGCATCTCCGCGATGTCTACGGAAATGTTGCCGCCATCCTGCACGCGATGACCCAGCGCCTCCAGTCGTGCCTGCAATCCGGCCACGCGCACTGCCGACGGCCCCATATCCACGCCGCGACGCGACTGGCCGAGATCAAGCGGCACGCCAAGAACACGAATTGTCCGACCGGACGCTCCTGATCGCAGCGTCTTGCTACGCTGCGTGACAAGAATTGGCTTGGCGCCTGCCTTGTTGTTAGCCATGTCGTTCTCCTGTCATGTTTCTTGCTTCCATATTTTGTGCGCAGACCCCGTTACAGAAAAACACAGGTGGGAATGAACCAAGATATACAAAAAATGAACCTTTCTGGATCATCCATTCCTAAGAAGGCATCGTCAAGGTCAGTCCACATATCTGTTGCGTGAAATCTGTATGAGCTGTAGATTTTCTATGGAATCTCTACTCAAGTTCCACTGCTGTTCCTCAGGGGATAGATGTGGTGTTTCAATAGGTTGTTGTCCAAGCGGTCAAGAACGGGGAAGCTGATGTCGCGACACAACGCGACACCGGAGACCGAAGGGACTATCCCCATCATGCTCGATGGACGATTCTTCGTCGAGAGAAACTTGCGAAGTCTAGTATCGAGGGTTGGCTGAGTGGGTGCGCCGCGAGTGCTGGGTCGGGGTACGGATCGCGCAGCAGTTGGGTCTCAGCCGCGCCCACGTTGAGTCGCATCCTGACTCGTCTGCAACTCAACAAGGGCCAAGATGCTGGAGCCACAGCTCCCCGTCGCGCACTCCCCCCTTGCGCTAAACTGTTCCTATGCGTTTTCTGCGTAGTTTCTCGATTCTCAGTCTCGTGTTTGCTTTGGTCGCCCCACTCTCCGCGCAACTGCCGCGTGGACGCAAGTACCACGATCCGCCGCCAACGGCGCACATTGAAGTGACGGTGGTTCGGGCCTCCAACGGCAAGCCCATTCACAATGCCGCTGTCGTCTTTCATCCCACCAAGAACGACAAGAATGAAGGCAACATGGAGGTGAAGACCAACGAGGAGGGAAAAACCTCGCTCGACATGATTCCCATTGGTTCCTCCGTGCTGTTGCAGGTGATTGCGGATGGCTACCGCACCTTTGGGCAGGTCTATAAAGTCGATGGAGACAGCAAGATCATTCTGGTGAAGATGGAGTTGCCGGAGAATCAATACTCCAAGTACAAGGCGGGCAGCAGCGCGGATAATGCGCATACGAACGTGCCACAATCGCAGATGGGCCAGGCCGCTCCTGCGGACAGCCCACTGCTGGCGCCACCGACGCCGTTGAAAAAAGGCAATTAGGGAAGCTTTCTCGTCTGGGCTTCCAGCCCGTACAATCAAGCTATGTCGCAGATGAAGGGCAAGGTCGTTCTTGTTACCGGAGCCGCCAAGCGCGTTGGAAGAACCATCGCGCACGCCGCAGCGCAGGCGGGCGCGAATGTTGCCATTACATATCGCGAGTCTGACCAGGCCGCGCAAGCCACGCTGCGCGAGCTAGCCGAGCATGGCCATGAAGCGATGGCGCTGCGTTGCGATGTGCGCGATCCGCTCTTGGTGCGGGAGGCCGTCGCCACCGTGGTGGGGGAATTTGGTCGCCTGGATGCACTCATCAACAATGCTGGAATTTTTGAGACGGCCCCACTGGAAGCCATTTCCGTAGAGCAGTGGGACGCGATGTTTGCAACCAACACACGCGGACCTTTTCTGATGGCGCAAGCGGCGCATCCGCATTTGAAGGCCGCGCAGGGACGCATCGTCAACATTGGCTCGCTCGGCGGCATTCATCCCTGGCCCACGCATGGACACTACAGCACCTCCAAGGCCGCGCTGCACATGTTGACGCAGACCATGTCCAAGGCCTTTGCGCCGGAGATCAGCGTCAACTGCGTTGCCCCTGGCATGATCGTCACCGGGGAAGTGGATCCAGATTATGAGCACTTCGCCAGCAAAACTCCGATGGGACGCAACGGCACGCCAGCAGACGTGGCCGCCGCCGTGATGTTTTTTCTGACCGGCCCACACTTTATTACTGGCCAGATTCTCGGCGTCGATGGCGGCCTAGGGCTGTAGGAAATCTCTTGGGCAAGGCAGTGGTTGCGAATGCGTGAGCGAAGGTGTTATTTGCCCCCAGCATTGGTTTTGTTGGATGCAATTACGGCATCGCTGCCGTGAAGATATTCTCTGGAAATTATCTCCCACAGATACACACTTAATTGCGGCACGGCTGTTGGTTGCGGCACGGCTGTTGACGCGGATTGTTTGGCATCTTTCGCGCTTAGAAGCTGCCACGCGCGCGGTGCCTGCATAATGTCATACCCTGCATCGTGCACCAGGGACAAGCCCACCCTTGCTCGTTGTTGTGCGCTTTTTGAAAGTATTGTGGTACCGTTCATTTCAGAATCGACACGCATTCCCCCCTCCACTGCAGCCATAGTGATGATTGGGCCTGCAAGAAATCCCATCGCAGCGGCTTCTGCCCGGCCTTTGTTGGACGCTTGCGGTGCATCCGAGTTCGGATCTTGCCATTCAAGAATCTTTGCTATGCCATTGGCAAGAACGGCGGCAATTTGATCGTCATTTTGCAGGCGTTCAACTGATTGCCTGGGGAGAGTGATATGCCCATTCTGCATGGCAACTGGAATTGGAAGTCTATACCCATTCGCTACATTCGATATCGCTACATCAAATTGAAAATTTATTTTTTGTGGATCGTTTGCAGCAAGGTTTTTTTGATAGGCCGGAACAAGACGCATGCCGATTTGTTGCACGCGTTTCGTGGTCGTTGAATCCGTATTTTCCTGGAAAATAACGGCACTGTTGTGCGCGGCTAATATTTTTTTGTAGCGTGATGTTAACGAAAATTGTGTGAACTTGGCATGGCTTGCAATTACAGCACCATCGGGACTCCAATTTCCAGAGTATTCAATCCACATGCCAGGCGAAAGTACAGTGTTCTTGGATAGATGTGCCCCGTAATGGATGTTCGTCTTTGGAGGAATGGAGATTCGGTAGCCATCGGCCTCCAGAATCATGTCTGGCGCGTTTTTGATGATCTTTTGAATGACGGCAACTCCGCTCACAGGATCGCCGGATTTCTGTTGCAGCACGACCTGCGTGGCAAGGATCGGATGCTTGTGGGTGGACTTACTGAAGACTTGAACGTTATCTCCCACTTTGATGGAACCCGCAATGTTGGGGTCTGTGGTGTCTGTCTCCTGCTGCTTTAAGACGGTACGTTGGATGTACTCCGTTTGGGGTGTTGTTATGACATGCTGGCCATTGACATCGAACTCAGTTTTTGAAGTGATGGCCGTGATATAGCCATCCACCGTCGGGGTGGGAACATCCTGAGCTGGCGCGTAGAGAGACACGGGCAGGAAAGAAAGACAGAGGAGGAGCACAAATTTTTGCATAGGGGAGGATTATAGGAATGCCCACTTAAGACTGTCAAGCATAGCGCGTGTAGATACGATCGCAGGTCGCGGTCGTTAGCCTTCGCGAGAGAATAATAGAGAGAACAGACTGCGCTTGGGTGCTGCTTCCTCGAAAATGCCCATAGGGTCAGGTTGTTCGGCCAGAGGCTCGCCGTAGAACGCGGCGCGTGGATTGGTTACGCACAGCCGTTCCGCGCACGCTTCCCCATAGGCTCGCGCTACATGTTGATAGGCTGCGCGCATCTGCGGAGGCCGCGAGGTTACGTTGTGCGCGTCGGTAGCTAGAAAATGTACCCAGCGATCGCGCAATAACTGCTCCGCCATGCGCTGCGCCCGCTTGCCAAAATTTCCCAGCAGGGAGCCAGCCGTGACCTGCACAAGACAGCCCATGCGGATCCACTCGGCCATGCGCTGCGGCTCGTCGGTCAGGGTACGGTTGCGCTCTGGATGCGTCAGGATGGGCGTGATGCCCGTGACCATCATCTCGTAAAAAATCTGGGCCATGTTCTGCGGAATATTAAAGTCGGGAAACTCCACAAGGAGATAATTTTTCCCATTGATGGTGTAGCGGGCGGGATGCGTTCTCGCATCCTCGATGTTGTCATAACTCAGATGGAAATCGCATCCTAGGCCAAAGGTAATGCTGTCTCCGCAGCGCTCTCGAATTTGCGCCAGGCGCGCCGCGTTTTCCTCCGGCGAGAAAGGGTAGAAATGGTTGGCATGAGGCGTACACACGATATGCGTGATGCCATCGGCCTGCGCCATCTCGATCATCGCAAGGGATGTTTCCAGATCAGGCGAGCCATCGTCCAAACCGAAGAGCAGGTGATGATGAATGTCGATCATAGGTGTCCTGATACAACCAAGGGCATGGCTGGTTCTTTCACTTATCTTATGGCGAGCGATGTCACCAAAGAGTCGAAAATCCGCAATCCATCGGCGGAGCCAAGCAGCGTTTCGCTGGAACGATCTGGATGCGGCATCATGCCCAGTACGTTGCGGCCTTCATTCAAAACTCCGGCAATATTGCCCAGCGATCCATTCGGATTGGCCTCTGGCGTCACATCTCCCGCTGGCGTCGCATAGCGGAAGGCAATGCGGCGTTCGCGCTCCAGTTGCGCCAGCGTGGCCGCATCGCAGAAGTAATTACCTTCCATGTGGCCGATGGGCATTTTCAGCACTTTACCTGCGCGCAGCGTGTGGGTAAAGGGAGAATCCGTTGTTTCGACGCGCAGATGCACCTGCTTGCAGATGTACTTTAGCCCGGCATTGCGCATTAGCGCGCCTGGCAACAATCCGCTCTCGCAGAGAATCTGGAAGCCGTTGCAAATGCCCAGCACCGGGCCGCCAGCGGCAGCAAAGGTTTTGACCGATTGCATGATGGGAGCGAAGCGGGCAATCGCGCCTGTGCGGAGATAATCGCCATAGGCAAAGCCGCCGGGCACTAGGATGGCATCGCAGTTTTCCAAATCGGAAGACTCATGCCAGAGAAAGGTGACAGGCTGATGGATGACCTCCGCCAACACGTTGTATGTGTCGTGGTCGCAGTTGGAACCGGGAAAGACAAGGACTCCGAATTTCATTCGCTGTCAGTGTAGCATCGCGGCAGGGTTGCGGCTATTGGCGCGCCACGGTTTCTGTTCCATGCGCGGCGGCAACACCGGCCAGAACCCCGGAGGCATCTTCTGTAATTTCCGGTAACGCGCCCGCCAGCGCAATTTTTAGCACATCATCCATAACCTGCACAAAATGCAGCTTCATCGCGGACTTCAAATTTTCAGGAATCTCCGCAACGTCTTTTTGATTTTCTTCGGGAAGAATGACCTCAAAAACTCCGGCGCGGTGCGCGGCCAGAAGTTTTTCTTTCAATCCGCCGATGGGCAGCACGGTGCCCCGCAGTGTAATTTCTCCGGTCATGGCTACATCGCGGCGAACGGGGATGCGCGTCAACGCGCTGGCCAGGGCCGTCGCCATTGTGATGCCAGCCGAAGGGCCGTCCTTGGGAATCGCGCCTTCGGGAACATGAACGTGAATGTCCACATTGCGGTAAAAATCGCGCGCTAGTCCCAGATGATGCGCCCGACTGCGAATGTAGGAGAGCGCTGCCTGCGCTGACTCCTGCATCACGTCGCCAAGCTGGCCGGTCAGCGTGAGCTTTCCCTTGCCGTCCAATACTTGAACTTCCGTGGAGAGAATGCTCCCGCCCATCTCCGTCCAAGCAAGCCCGGTGACCAAGCCGACTTCGTTGTGCTCGTGTACTTGCGAGCTGCGAAATTTTGCGACTCCCTGGAACTCATGCAGATTGGCGGCGGTGATTTCCTCCTTATGCTTGGCTCCGTTTTTGACCACACGCCGTGCCACCTTGCGGCAGACGTTGCCAATCTCGCGCTCCAGATTACGCACCCCGGCTTCGCGTGTGTAGGAGCGGATAATTTCCGTAATGGCATCGTTCTGAAACACGACGTTTTTCTCGGTGAGGCCACACGCGACGCGCTGTTTTTTCAACAAATACTGCTTGGCGATTTCGACCTTTTCATCTTCCGTGTAGCCATGCAGCCGCAGAATTTCCATGCGATCCTGAAGCGCTGCGGGAATGGTGTGCAGCACATTGGCCGTGGCCACGAACAGCACCTGCGAGAGATCGTATTCCACGTCGAGATAATGATCCTGAAAACTGGAATTTTGCTCCGGGTCGAGTACCTCCAGCAGGGCCGAGGCAGGATCGCCGCGAAAATCTGAGGCCATCTTGTCGATCTCGTCGAGCACGAAGACGGGATTTTTTGTTCCGGCTCGCTTCATCGACTGAATGATCTGGCCCGGCAACGCGCCAATGTAGGTGCGGCGGTGGCCGCGAATTTCGGCTTCATCTCGTACGCCGCCCAGGGACATGCGAATAAATTTTCTTCCCGTCGCCTTGGCGATGGACATGCCCAAAGATGTTTTGCCAACTCCCGGAGGGCCGACAAAGCAGAGGATGGAGCCTTTTGGATTTTTGACCAACTGGCGCACGGCGAGAAATTCCAAGATGCGTTCTTTGATTTTTTCTAGGCCGTAGTGATCTGTATTCAACACCTTTTCTGCATGCTGAATGGAGCGAATTTCCTTGGATTTTTTCTTCCACGGCACGGCCAGCAGCCAGTCCAGATAATTGCGTGAAACGGTGGACTCAGCCGACATGGGCGGCATGGCTTCGAGCTTTTTCAACTCCTGCATGGCTTTTTCCATAACGTCTTTGGACATGCCAGAGGTTTCAATCTTCTTTTTCAGATCTTCGAATTCGTTTTTCTCTCCACGCCCCAATTCTTTTTGAATTGCCTTGATCTTTTCGTTGAGGTAATACTCCTTTTGCGCCTTTTCCATTTGACGCTTGACCCGCGACTGGATGTTGCGATCCATGTTGAGCTTTTCGATTTCCATTTCCAGCACATCGGCAACATGGCCTAGCCGCTCGACGGGGTCGAAGATGTTGAGAATCTTTTGTTTTTCTTCAATTGGCAATTGGAGATTGGCGGCAATCGTGTCCGTGAGCTTCTCCGGGGCGTCTGTGCGGAGGGCAGCGGCGACTGTTTCGTAATTCAACGCCTGTTGCAGCTTCACATACTGCTCGAAGGTCGAGGTTACATGCTGCATCTGCTGTTCCAGCGCTTTGGTCATCTCCACTGCTGAAGTGCTCACGCGCACGGTGGCAATGAAAAATCCATCCGTATCGACAATTTCCATCGCCTGGGCGCGCTCGATGCCTTCGACTAGGACTTTAATGTTGCCATCCGACATCTTGACGCTTTGGACGATATTGCCGATGGTGCCGACGGTATAGATGTCCTTGGGGTGTGGCTCATCGATACTGGCATCATGCTGCGTGGCCAGAAAAATTTTTCGGTCGCCGGTCAGCGCTTCTTCCAGCGCGCGCACGCTGGATTCCCGGCCCACGACAAAGGGCGTCATCATATAGGGGAAGATGACCATGTCGCGGATGGGCATCATGGGCAGCTTGCGGAGTTCCGATGTTTCTCTGCTTTGGCTCACAAAAAACCTCACCTTGCGTTCTGCTTCACACTTCATTGTAATGCCGCAGTCTGTTGAAGCGTCTACGTGATGGGCTGCGCGCAATGGGCGCAACGCCGCGCAGCCAACGGAACGTCACTCAAGCATTCGGGACACGGTTTGGTTGTTGGCGCAATGACAACAGGATGCACGAGTTTCGACATCAGCCTGTTCAATGGCAACAAAACGGCAAAGTAAATGGTTGCACCGACAATGGCAAACGAGATGACCGCGTTGAGAAAATTTCCGTACTTAATGACGCCGCCATGCAGATGCAAGACTAGGAAGGAAAAATTTGGCTTCTTGACGATGGCTGCGATCAGGGGATTGATGATGTCGCCAACCAGAGAGTTGACGATGGAGGTGAACGCCGCGCCAATGACCACGGCCACGGCAAGGTCTACAACGTTGCCGCGGAGGATGAAGTCGCGGAAGCCTTTCAAATTGCATTGCATCTCAGATATAGGCACGCCACAATCTCCTGTTGTCATCGTTGCTGCAAGCAGCATCGAAATGGCAAGCGTTTGGAGCATCCTACCACCATTCCATATTGAAGGTGCAATGCAATGGAAAAGATGGACTGGATGCTTCGGCTGCGATATGCTCCTATGTTTTACGGCAATGTCGTTTTTGGAGAACGCGATCTGCGATGAATAAAATTTGCACATCGGCGGAAGAGGCTGTTCACGACATTCCCGACGGGGCCACGCTCATGCTGGGAGGCTTTGGGCTGTGTGGCATCCCGGAGAATCTCATCGACGCGCTGGTGCGCAAGGGCGTGAAGAATCTGCATACCATCAGCAACAACATGGGCGTGGATGGCATTGGCATGGGAAGAATGCTGGAAGCGGAGATGATTGTCTCGCACACGGGTAGTTATGTGGGCGAGAACAAGTTGCTGGAATCCAAGGTGCTGGCAGGCAAGCTGAACCTGACGCTGGTGCCGCAGGGAACGCTGGCGGAGCGCATTCGCGCCGGGGGTGCGGGGATTCCTGCATTCTATACGCCGGCGGGCGTGGGCACGCTGGTCGCAGAGGGGAAGGAGACGCGGGTCTTCGAGGGAAAAACATATTTGCTGGAACATGCGCTGCGCGCCGATTTTGCGCTGCTTCATGCGTGGAAGGGAGATCGGCAGGGAAATCTTGTCTATCGCAAGACGGCGCAAAACTTCAATCCCATGATGGCTGCGGCTGCCAGGATCACGATTGTCGAAGTGGAGGAACTGGTTGAGCCGGGTGAGATTGCTCCAGACCATGTGATGACACCAGGAATTTATGTGCAGCGCGTAGTGCGGAGCTTTCCCTGCGAGAAACATATTGAGCGCAGAACGGTGCGCTGAGACATTTGCAACGTTCTACATGAGCCAGCGCGCATACGGATAGAGCGCCAGAAAGAGGATCATCATCAACGCCATCATATCCATGTAGAGGCTGATGAGAATCGCGCCATGATAGAGGCTCCAGCACGGGCGCAGACAGCGGAAGGTTTCCACGGTTCCGGCGAAGGCGAGCAGCAGCGGCAGGAATATCAATGGCTCTGGCTTGTTGGAGGGAAACTTCGCTATCCAAAATGACGCGGCCAGACTGCCAAGAACGAGAACGTTGGCGCGGAGCAGGGAAGTAGATCGGTAGCGAAAAAAACGGGGAAGCATCGAAAGGAAACCTACTATGTCTACTGTACAGAAACCGACGGTGCCCTCTGGAGACAAGAAAACGGAAACGGGCAAGCAGGCGGAGATGGAACGGCGGGAACGCGCCGTTCGACAGATTGTGCAGCGGGTGGCGCGTGAATTGCGCGATGGTTTTTACGTCAATCTTGGCATCGGCATTC
>DAHXNK010000024.1 GCA_027365415.1 Acidobacteriaceae bacterium | reverse complement strand
CGATGAGCAGCGCATCGCCGGATTGCGCCTCGGCAATATGTTCAATGGATGAGTTGGCGTTGGGAGTTGCGCCATCGCCATCCCAGAGGCCTGTGATGACGCGATGCCCGGTGAGCGCGGCGAAGGTAAGCGGGCGCACAAATTGCTGCGCAGCCTGCGTCATGGCTACATGTACGTCCAGCGCCTGCTGTTGCAGCGCGCGCACCAGTTCGGCAGCCTTGTAGGCGGCAACTCCGCCAGAGACCCCCACCATGACCTTCATGCTCGTGTGACCCTCATGCCCATGATTGTACTTGGCTTCCAATCTCTGCGTCGCATTTGCTGCCAGCCCTAAGTGTGCAGGATCGGCGTATAGCCGATTGGCAAATCCAGTTCCTGGGGCGCGGGGTCTTTCGGCACAACGTAGTCCACCTTCCCGGCGCGCATCTCATCTTGCGCTACTTTGCAGGCTTTTCTGGAGCGCGGCTGGATCAATGGATTGGCCCCCGCCTGCAACTGGCGCGCGCGTCGCGCTGCCACATGCACGGTGCGATATTTGCTCTCGATGAAAGGATCCTTTTCCATAAAACGGTTCCCCCCTGTACAGATATCGGCCTGGATGCGGATATCGACAGGGAGCATGGCATGGATGGACTCTTCAGATGCGTTATGACGGGAAGCCAAAGGAGGAAAGCACGGGTCGCAGGCGCTCCTTTACGTTGGTTCGCAGGCAGGGTTGCGCGATGGAAATCCAGCGTTGCGTTTCGCTGTCCACGGGCTGCTCGCGGTGTGCCCATGCTCGCTCGGTATGAACAATGGCAATCAGTTCCTCGACGGCCTGGTCGAGTACATCGTTGATGACGATGTAACGATACCCCTGATAATTTTCAATTTCTTCGCGGGCCTTGGCCAGCCGACGCAGCACGGTTTCTTCTGAGACTCCCCCTTCGGCGCGGCTGCGATTGCGGAGGCGCATCTCCAGAATCTGCGGATTGGGCGGCAGGATGAAGATGCTGATGGCCTCTGGCATCCTCTGGCGTACCTGTGTCGCCCCCTGCACGTCAATGTCGAGCAGCACGTCGCAGTCTCGATTCGCAGCATCTTGCAGCGAGCTGCGGGTCGTGCCATAGTGGTTGCCGAAGACCTCAGCATGTTCCAGAAACTCATCGGCAGCCAGCATCCGCTCAAAGGTCTCGCGGTTGGAAAAATGATATTCGCGCCCATCCTGCTCGGAGCCGCGTGGCGCGCGCGTGGTCCAGGAGATGGAGAAGGAGAGCTTGTCCACCATCGAGCGCAACTGCCCCACCAGCGTCGATTTGCCGGAGCCGGACGGCGCCGAAAGTATGAATAACAATCCTGCCATGTGCAGGGAACTCCATGCGAAGAAATGTTTCTTGGATTAACTGTAGCTTACTCGATGTTCTGAATTTGCTCGCGTGCTCGTTCGATTTCGGATTTCATAGCCAGTCCTAATTCGGTTAGGCGCAGGGTTTTTCCGGCGATGCCGCTGGTTTTGGAGAGCAGGGTATTGGCCTCGCGATTCATCTCCTGCAATAGAAAATCAAGCTTTTTGCCCACCTCGCCGCCCTGACGCAGCAGGTCGAGAAAGTGCTGGATGTGTCCGCGCAGGCGGGCCAGTTCCTCTTCCACATCGCTGCGGTCGGCCAGCAGCGCAGCCTCCTGCACGATGCGGTCGCGATCCAGCGGCCCGGCGAGCAGCTCGGAGATACGCTGCTCCAAACGCAGCCGATACGCCTGCTGGATGCCTGCGCGCAACTCGGACATCTCGGCTACCGCAGCATCGAGGGAACGCATCGTTTCTTCCAGCACGGCGGCCAGCGCTTGTCCTTCTTGCAGGCGCATGGCATCCAGGCTTGCGAGGAGAGGCTGCATGGCCTGGGCTGCGGCGGATTCGGCAGCGGCGCGTTCCGCTTCTGTCCAAGGGGTGTCCGCATTCCAGATTCCCGGCATTTGGAAGGCTGCATTCAGATCCGGCTGCGCGGGAATATCGTTCTCCGCAGCGGCGGCGCGAAATGCCTCCAGATAGGCGCGGATGGCGTTGGCATTGTGGCGTGGCGTGGCGGTTGTGCCAGAGCGATCTCCACGGTCAAAGAACAGGCGCGCCTCCACATGGCCGCGCGCAATGTGCTGCTTCAGCAGCGAGCGCCACTGCATCTCCAGCGCGTCCATGCCGGAGGGCAGATGGAATTGCAGATCGAGAAAGCGGTGATTGACGCTCTTCAAGCTCAGCGTGAAGGCCGTGCCAGCGGGTGTCGTGCCTGCGACACGCGCAAATCCGGTCATGGACTTTACAGGGTTTCCTGGGGATGAAGATTCGTGCTTGGGAGATGGTTTTGTCATAGAGATAGGGGTGTGGCCAACGTTGTTTCTGGCGTATCGGCAAACTGCAATTGATACAGGCGTTGATAGGTGCCGGAGCGCTGCACTAATTCCTCATGCGTGCCGCAGTCGGAGATGCGTCCGTCTTCCAGAACATAAATGCGCGTGGCGCGGCGCACAGTGGAGAGCCGATGCGCGATGACAAAGACGGTGCGATTCTGCATTAGGTTGGCCAGCGCGGTTTGCACCAGCGATTCGCTCTCGGAATCGAGCGCCGAGGTGGCCTCATCCAGAATTAGAATGGGCGCATTTTTCAAAATGGCACGGGCAATGGCCATGCGCTGGCGCTCGCCGCCGGAGAGTCGAAATCCCTTTTCGCCGATGATGGTGTCGTAGCCATCGGGAAGTTTTTCAATAAATCCATGCGCCAGGGCGGCTTTGGCGGCATCGACGATGCGATGCAGCGGAACATCGGGCTGGCCGTAGGCAATGTTGTTGCGCACGGTGTCGTTGAAGAGGATGGTCTCCTGCGTCACCTTCGCAATCTGTTGGCGCAGGGAGTCGAGGCTCAGGTCGCGCAGGTCGTGGCCATCCATCGTGATGCGTCCCTCGGTCACGTCAAAGAAGCGCGGAATCAGATTGACCAACGAAGTTTTCCCCGCGCCGCTGGGGCCGACGAAGGCCGCTACCTCGCCGCGCTGTACGGTCAGATGGATGCCATGCAGCACGGGCTTTTTACCCTCTTCGTCGGCATAGTGGAAACCGACATTTTCAAAGCAGATGCGGTCGTGGAAGGCTTTGATATGCGTGGGGCGAGCCTTTTCCTGGACTTCATCCTGGCTATCCATAAAGCCAAAGATGGAGGAAGAAGCTCCGAGCGCCTGCTGAAAATTGTTGTAGAAGAGCGCGAATTTTCGCACCGGATCGTAGAGTTTGAAGACGGCGATTAAGAAGGCGATAAAGCTACCCTCGGTAAGCCAACCATGATGGATGCGATCCCGCCCAATCAGCAGCAGAAGCGCGATGGCGACCACACCAATGAGATCCATCAAGGGGGAGCTGATGGCTTGTGCGCGCACCGTGCGCAGGTTGGCGCGAAAGAGTCGTTTGGCCGCCGTGCGAAAACGAACCAACTCCCACAACTCCATATTGAAGGCTTTGACGATGCGATTGCCCGTGACCGTCTCATGCAGAATGTTTTGGATCTCGGCCAGCTTGTCCTGCCCCGTGCGCGTTGTCGCACGCACGCGCCTGCCAATGCGTCGCGCCGAGGAGATCACTACGGGTACAAACAGCAGCAGCACCCAGGCCAGCTTGCCGCCATACAGAATGACCACGCCGATTAGAAAAAGCAGCGTGAAGAACTGTTGTAAAAACTCCGACATTACCGACGACAGGGCAAACTGCACCTGCTCAACATCGTTGATGAGCGTGGAAAGAATGGTACCGGTGGTATGTTTTTGGAAAAATGAGACCGAACGCCGCAAAATGCTTTCATACAAATCATTGCGCAGATCGGTAATCATGCCGTAGCCAGCGTAGTTGGTCAGATAGGTGCCCAGATAATCGCACAGGCTCTTGATGATGGTGGAGGCGACCAGCGCGAAGGCCACCATCGTCCAGGGATTGCGAAAATGATGGGGCACCAACTGTCCAAGTCCCAACTCGAAATGCAGGCTGCGAATGTGGATGTTAATCATCTGCACCTTGCGCGCCGTGTCGGAAGGGTTCAACACTTTGTCGAAGATGGGCTTGATGAGCAGGACGCGGAAGGCATCCATCAGGCCGACAATGGCCATCAGCAGCACGGAGGCCAGGGCTTGCAGCAGGTAGGGGCGGCTATATCCGAGCAGACGCAGCAGACGCTTCATGCGATTCTTCCCCGCTGTTCAGGATTTATAGGCGTGGGATGCGCGCGCCGGGAATCAGAGGGCATCGCTGGATGCTGGCTCCGCGCCGGATGCTGGCTTTGCCGATTGCAGGCTCGTTGGGACACGCCCCTATTGTAGAGGTCAGCAGCATCGTTGGCACAACGCTGCGCGGAGAATTCTGTACGGCTGGTTAGTCGAGGATGTGCAGTTCCTTGCCGGGTTTGAAGCGCACGGCACGGCCCGGAGCGATAGCGACCTCCGCTCCAGTGCGGGGATTACGGCCAATTCCGGTCTTGCGCGGGCGAACGCTGAAGACGCCAAAGCCGCGCAGTTCGATGCGATCTCCGCTAGCCAGAGCCTTTTTCATCCGGTCGAAGATGGTGTCAACGGCGGCCTCTGCCTTTACGCGGGGCAGACCTGTGTGTTCGGCGACGAGATGGACAAGATCCTGTTTAATCATGGCGAAGCCCTCCGGCGATTGCAGCGGCGCGCTTCGGGCAGGCTCCATACAATTTTGGAGCAAGTTCGGAACGAGGCCACTCTTGCTTTGATGCTAGGGGCGAGCTTTCCCAATTGTCAATGAATGCGCCCTCCCGTACACTCACGAGGGAAGCTCGCATTGCGCCATCGCGCCGCCGCCGCAGACGAATCCCATCTGCCGCGATTCGGTTCGGTGCATATTTCTGCATCTGTAACAGGGAGTTACATGTCTATTAAAAGTGACCGCTGGATTCGGGAGCAAGCGCTCCAACACGCTATGATTCAACCCTTCAGCGAAAAGCAGGTTCGCGGAGGCGTCATCTCTTACGGGGTCTCCTCGTATGGATATGACCTGCGCGTCTCCGATGAATTCAAAATTTTTACCAACGTCAACACCACGGTCATCGACCCGAAGAACTTTGACGAGCGTTCCTTCGTCACCGTGCAGGCGGATTCTGTTATTGTTCCGCCGAACTCCTTCGCGCTGGCCCGCTCGGTGGAATACTTCAAGATACCGCGCGACGTTCTGACCCTTTGCGTTGGCAAGTCCACGTATGCGCGTTGTGGCATCATCGTGAACGTAACGCCCTTTGAGCCGGAATGGGAAGGCTTCGTGACGCTGGAGATTTCCAACACAACTCCGCTGCCCGCGAAAATCTACGCCAACGAGGGGCTTTGCCAGATTCTCTTCTTTCAATCCGATGAAGCCTGCGAGGTCAGCTACGCGGATCGCAAAGGCAAATATCAGGGGCAGCAGGGCATTGTCTTGCCGAAGTTGTAAGCACGGGAATGTGTCGCGCTCCGACGCATCGTGCAGCGCATTGCAGGGAGCTTACGATGGAAGCCAGCTAGAAAGGCAAGGCTTAGGCAGGAATGCAAGGACAATGGATGCTGTGATGGCGCGCTTGCCCAAGACGACTCCTCCCAAGGCTATTTCCGCCGATGCGCGCATTCGCGTGGGAGTCGCGGGCATGGCGCCAATGCTTGCCATTGGGCTTGCATCTCTATTCCACGACAGCCCAAAGGTCGAGATTGTCCAGGCGGATATTCTGGAGATGCTGCGTGATCCTACCATCTGCGTCATCATGCTGGGCGCGCATTCCGATGCGACGTTGTTGCAACTCATGACGACCGTCCGCGTCTATCGCGACGATGTTCGCATAATTGTGATCTCCTCGGCATCGTCGGAAGAATCCATTCTGAAGGTGATTGCCGCTGGAGCCAAAGGGCACATCCACGAGGCCGCTACGATTGCGGAGATGGAGCAGGCCATTCAGATTGTGGCTTCTGGCTCTGTCTGGGCACCCCGGCGGGTTTTGTCAATGTTGATTGAGCAGCTTACCTACGCTTCACCTGCCAGCGGCAGCATCCGCGCCGCGCTGACCAAGCGGGAGCGCGAAGTGATGGAACTCCTAATTGCGGGCCATCCCAACAAGGCGATTGCCAAATCCCTTGGGATCGACGAGCAGACAGTGAAGGCATACGTCAGCAAGCTGATGCGCAAGGTGGGCGTGCACAGCCGAACGGCGCTCACCATGCACGCCGTGGAGCACGCTTGGCTGGATACATCGCGTTAATCGTTTTGAATCTGCTGGTTACGAAAGTTGTATCCACCTCCGTACCGTTGTGCATTGTTGACGTTCCGGTTCTAATGGGGCCTACCGATCATGGATTTGGGAGATTAGGGTTGCATGTGCGAGAGATTGCCATGCAACCCATTTTTTTTGCACAGGCTTACCTTTTCTGGACAAAAGGCATCCAACTAAAAGCAGCAAAAGCAATGGATTGGTTGGTATAACTCAAAAATAGGCATTCGGCTATCTAAAGTCGAATGCTGGAGGGTACAAGGAAAGATGAAACGACTCACAATTCTTCTCAGCGTAGGTGTACTGTTGGCAACATCGGCGTTCGCGGATTCCCGCAAAGATAAACTGGACGGTCGGCTCAAAAGCGCGGCGACGGTCATAGAGCAGGTTATGGCCACGCCAGACAAAGCGATTCCGAGTGGTATTTTGTCGGACGCAACGTGTGTTGCCGTCGTTCCAGCCTACAAAAAGGCTGCATTTATCTTGGGCGGCCAATACGGACAGGGTGTCGTCACCTGCCGCACGGGGAGTGGCTGGAGCGCGCCCGCCTTCGTCCAGTTTGCGGGTGGCAGTTTCGGCTGGCAGATCGGAGGCCAATCGACGGATCTGATCTTGATTGCCGTCAATCAGAAGGGCTTTCAGGATTTGCTGAAGAGCAAATTCAAGCTTGGAGCCGATGCTTCCGTGGCGGCTGGCCCGGTGGGTCGGAGCGCGCAGGCGGCAACCAACCTGACAATGCACTCGGAGCTGCTCTCATACTCTCGGAATCGCGGCGTCTTTGCTGGAATTGACCTGGGCGGCACCACCGTCACGCAAAACAGCGACGATACGCGCACGTTCTATGGAACCAATATCCCATTTTCTGCCATCCTGAAGGGCAGTACCGCAACTCCATCTGGGGCGCAGCCGTTTGTTCGTACTGTGGCCAAGTATTTTGTACAGTCCAAACAGCCAGCCACGAAAACAGCCCAGTCCCCAAAACAGTCCAAGCCCAGCCACTAGAGCAGCTTGGAGCCAGGGGTTGCTCGTAGCAGCCCCTGTGCAGGTCTGGGGATATCCCTGCGGCGCTAGTGGAAGAAGCCGACATACCAGCGCAGCAGCGGTCTGCCGAGAAAGACAACCGCAATCCCTGAAGCTGCGAGAAAACTCCCAAAGGGAAGCATCGTCTTGGCGTGTGCGCGGCCTCGAACAAGCTGCACGATGGAGGCGCCTGCTGCGGCGAGCACGGCAAGAAACAATGTGAGTAGCGCCAGCGGCAATCCTAGAAAAGCAGCGATCATGGCCAGCAATTTTACGTCGCCGAGGCCCATACCGTCGTGTTTACGCAGCCAACGATAGAGCCATCGCGTCAGTAGAAGGAGCAGCGCAGCGGCCAGTGCCGCCAGCGCGGTATGCTTCGCCACGGAGATGCGTTGCGATAGAGAAGGCTGGAGCACGCGCAGCGCAAAGGCCGTGCCCAGTCCGCCGAGTGTGAAGGCATCGGGAAGCAGAAACGTCTGCGCATCCATCACCGCAAGGCCGAGCAGAAGAAAGATCATCGTTGCATCCAGAAGCGTTTGCCAATGGAGTCCGGTGTGCCATACGCAGGCGGCAAAGAGCGCTCCCGTCGCCGCTTCTACCAGCGGATACTGCCGGGAAATTTTTTGGTCGCAGTGGCGGCAACGTCCGTGAAGAACCAGCCAGCTTAGGATGGGGAGATTGTCGAAGGCTGGAATGGCACGTCGGCAATGGCGGCAGTGTGAGCGTGGAGTCAGGATGGATTCTCCGGCGGGCAGGCGAAGGATGCAGACATTCAAGAAGCTGCCGCAGAGCAGTCCTGCGATGCAGGCAAACAGTACGGTGATGGATTCTGGCGAGATCATGCTGTTCCTCGCAGTATACGAACTCCAGCTAACATAAAGTGCATGGAATCGATGACAGAGAAAACGGCAGCGTTGCGCGATGCCTTTTCACAGGCGGTTGCGATCATGGCTCGACTACGCGCTCCGGGCGGATGCCCGTGGGATCGCGAGCAGACCTTTGCTTCTATCCAGCGGCATACGCTGGAGGAGACGTATGAGGTGCTCGATGCGATTGATCGCGAAAACTGGCCGGATGTAAAGGACGAGTTGGGAGACCTGCTGTTGCAGGTTCTTTTCTATGCGGAGATGGCGCAGGAAGCTGACTACTTTACGCTGCGCGATGTTCTGGAAAATTTGAATGCGAAGCTGATTCGCCGCCATCCGCATGTTTTTGGAGATTTGCAGGGAGTGGAGCAGGCGGAGACGGTTCTAGCTAATTGGGAGATCATCAAGCAAACGGAAAAAGAGTCGCGCGCAAACAAGCCAGAGAATGCGTCCTTGCTGGATGAGGTTCCGCGAGCCTTTCCTGCGCTGATGGAGGCCGACAAGCTGGGAAAAAAAGCAGCCAGCGTGGGGTTCGATTGGGCCAGCGCGGAAGATGTGCTGCAAAAGCTCGAAGAGGAAATTGCCGAGTTGCGCGTTGCGATTACATCCCAGGATCGACGCGCGCAGGAGGAAGAGTTTGGCGATGTTCTCTTTACCGTGGTGAATCTTTCCAGAAAGTTGAAGATTGCCGCAGAATTTTCTTTGCGCGCAGGCAATACAAAATTTCGCCGCAGATTTCATCGGATGGAAGAATTGGTTGCCGGGACAAAGTCGCTTGCGGAGCATTCTCTGGATGAATTGGAAGCGCTTTGGAATCAGGCGAAAAGGGAAGAGAAACATTCTGCTACGCCATGATGCTGTATCCAACGTGTTATACGGGATTCGATTTTACTTCGTCTGTTTTTGTGCGTCGGCCAAGAGCGGAGGAAGGGATAGGCGTATGTTTGCTGCTTCAGGCCGAGCTTTAGTGGTACCCTTAGCTACACCGCAGGGAAGTCACTTGTTGTGTACTCTTCTTCCATGCCGTCTATAAATGTAACATCCGTTGTTACATGTTTGAGGGGTTACTGTATGAAGATTGATGCTGTTGTGGTGCGGGAAATTTCCATGCCGCTGGTGCGCCCATTTGAGACTAGTTTTGGACGGACAACGGAGCGCCGCATTCTGCTCGTCGAAGTGCAGTCAGAGGGAATTTCCGGCTGGGGAGAATGCACAGCGGGCGAGCATCCCTCCTTCAGCGAAGAATCGACTAGTACCGCGTGGGCGGTGATTATAGAAGAGCTGCTCCCGCTTCTGATGCAGGCGGAGATTGCCAACAGTGGCGCGTGTCCAAAGATTTTCAGCGGAGTGCGCGGCAACAGGATGGCAAAAGCGGCGCTGGAAAATGCGATATGGGATTTAGAAAGTCAACAAAAGGGAATTGCTCTTGCGGATTTGCTGGGAGGAACGCGGGCGACGATTCCATGCGGCGTTTCCCTGGGCATTCAGAGTTCGATTGCATCACTCCTGGCAAGTGTGGAGACAGAACTGGCTGCTGGGTACCAACGTATCAAATTGAAATGCAAGATGGGCTGGGATGTCGAGGTTTTTGAGGCGGTGCGCAAGCGCTGGCCCAATATTCTGCTGAGTTGCGATGCCAACGCCGCCTATCGTTGGCGGGATGCAGATCATCTAAAACAGTTTGATGCTTTTCAGTTGCTGATGATCGAACAGCCGCTCTGGTACGACGATTTCTATTACCACTCCATGTTGCAGCGCCAGCTTGAAACGGCAATTTGCCTGGATGAATCCATCCACAATCGCCGCGATGCGCTTGCCGCCATCGAAATGGAATCCTGCCGCATTCTCAACATCAAGCTGGGCCGCGTTGGTGGGTTCAGCGAGGCGATCCGCGTGCATAACGTCGCGGCGGAGCGCAGCATTCCTGTGTGGTGCGGAGGCATGTTGGAAACCGGCATTGGGCGATCCCACAACATTGCGCTAGCATCGCTGCCGAGGTTCACTCTTCCGGGAGATATTTCTGCCTCCCAGAGATATTGGGCAGAGGACATCATCGAGCCAGAGATTACCGTGTCTGCGCAGGGAGAGATTTTGATTCCAGAAGTTCCGGGCCGCGGCTTTGCTGTTCGCCTGGATCGCATTGAGCGCTGCACCATCCGCAAGGAGCGAACCACCGAACGGGCGCGCGTCTATTGCTGATGGGCGATGTGTATGCGTGGCGGAGATGGATGAGCGCCACACGTATCCCGCAGCAAAAGATCAATGGCCTGTTGGTAGTGGAAAACGTTGGTAATCGGCTGATACTCCGTTGTGCTTTCTTCGATGTCAAAATGCAAGGGCTTCACTAACAACGCGCGCCCGGTTAGCGAGAGGCGCATGTTTGTTAGCGCCCACACCGAAGGCTCCACCTGCGACTGCTGGATTTGCGCGCTGCCACCCTTGTCCAGATATCCAAGAATGCCCCATCCAAAATTTACGGACTGAAATAAGCGCGCTTCAAAATACAAAATGCGTTTTTGCTGCGCGTCGATCCAGAGTTCTCCACGCATGCCGCGCAGGGCGCGAGTTTCATAATCTTTTGGCTTGTAGCCGGGATTCGGTTGGAAGGTCATCCGAATTGCAGGCCCGTTGGACGTAGAAAGTATGCTCGCGAATTGGACTTGAAAGGCATCCGGCAAGGCGCGGAGCAGTTCTTCAAAGCGCTTGGTATCTTCCTGTTCTCGACGATTTCTGTGCGCCTGTAACTCTGGATGCGCGCGCAACGCCAGCAGTCGAGCGCGCTCCGATTGCCATGCGTCGGCAGACAGGGGATGTCCGTCGATGGCCACCAGACAGGCAACATCACCATCTGGGGTTTCTACAATTTCCTTGGTGCTGTTTGCGCGTTCTGTTACTTTGTGCAGGCGATAGCGCAAGAAAGGTCGCTTTCCGTAACTTGTGTCGAGTTCCTGCTGCACGGCGCTGCGAAGTAATCCCTGCGGGTTGTTTTTGGCCTCTTGCAGCGTAGCATCTAGGCTGGATGGGATGGTCGCTGTCCATCCAGAAGGACAGGCCAGCGGAAGCAAAAAAAACAACGTCAAACACAGAGGGCGTAGCGCATACACCCATTGCCCGATAGAAAATTCCCAGAGAGAGTACACACTATCCTTTGTAGAAAGAATCCACGGGGAATGCAAGGAAGCTTGTACATGTCTGGCGCGAGGTGGGTAGATGGATTGATGTCGGATGCGCGCTCTCCTGCGGATTAGAGTACAGACGCGATAGGATATTGGTATACTCCACGGCAATGCGATGGAGCATCCGGAAGTCGGCGGAGGGGGTCTGGATGGATTCCAAGGAGCTAGAAAGGATTTGTCTGTGCTAAGTCGCATCTTTCGGCGCACCGAAGTCCTCGTCGAGCGCGATGGCAAGGGGCAGCCATTTTCCGGTAAGCGAATTTCGCGACACTCTAGTGGTTGGAGTAAGACCAGCGCGCGCCTGAAGGCGCAAGAGGGATTGAGCGTCCTTGATATCGGGCCAACATCGCATAGCAATATCAATTACCTTACCAGCCTTGGCCATAGCGTTTTTATGGCGGATTTAGTGGAGGAATCCACGCGTTCGGAATGGCTGAGAAAATCGACCTCTGGTTTGCCCGACGAGTATGACGTTGAAGCTTTTATTGAGAAGCATATGAACTTTGGGCATCGCATGTTCCACGTTGTCCTTCTCTGGGATGCTCTGAATTACATGCCAGGCCCGTTTGTAGAGGCTGTTGTGCGCCGTCTCCATGCGAGCATGGTGGAGGAAGGCGAGATGCTGGGACTGTTTCGTGCTCATGCGAGCGGGCATGGGGCGGCATTTTGCCGTTACCATCTTACCGACGGGGAAAATGTCGAGATGCAGGAATATGCGCCGCACCCATTGCTGCACATATACCAGAATCGAGCCATTGAGAAGCTCTTTGCGGGGTTTAGTTCCTGTAGGTTTTTTCTGGCGAAGGATAATCTTTGCGAAGTGGTTGTTGTGCGCTAAGGAGAAGGCTTGCAACAGGGTTTGTTTGCTCCTTGCAGCGGGGCAGGCGCGACGGCAATAGCAGATAAGATGCGCGAAACCAAGTGATATGCATATATCCGGCTCACTTGGTTTCGCATGGTTGCTCGCTTACTTGGCACTTTGTTGCTTGCGGCGCTCGGCCCAACGCTTCCGCATGGCATCTGCAATGCGCTTGCGTCCTTCCGCGCTCAAACGGCGCTTCCGCTTGACTACCTTTACCTTTTGGGGGCCAGCCGCTGGCCTGCCAATGGGGTTCTTCTTCGGTTCGCTAACGCCCCCAAGTAACAAGGCGCGAGCCTGTTGCAAACGTGTAATTTCAGCATCGATCTCTTGAATAATACGGTTGACTTGCACATTTCCTCCTGATTTGTTTGTTGATGTAAAGTTTTTCCTACGCTCCAACCCATGCGTGCATACAGTAACGCAACATGAGTTATCCATACAACTTCCAAAGCGCAACTCCACACACTTCACAATACAGCAGGTTGTTACTTTTCCGCAAACATATCTACAGCTTGGGCATAGGATTTTTTCATACAGTGAGACCATTCCTCCACGCCCAAGCTTGCCTGAAAGCCCATAGAGAATCTAGGTAGACGTTATGAGCTAAAGAGGAGAGAAATCATTCTCTAGCATCCCAATCTGCATTTCCCTAGTTTCAAATCTATGCAGAATGGTAGACTGCATTTTGCCATGCAAAGCACCCGGACTTTCGCTTATCTACTGGCATCCCTGAGCGCGCTCTTATTGACGCTGCCATTTCCAATGGCTGGCCCCACGCCAGCCTGGCATGTGATTGCCGCATGGTTTGCGCTTGTGCCGTTGATGGTCGCGCTGTTGATGCGGAGTCACGCAACGGGATGGCGCTGGATCGCGCGCAATCTTTCTCTGGGCTATCTCTGCGGCATTCTCTGGTACGGAGGAACCTGTTACTGGGTCTACCAGACGATGTATCTCTATGGAAATTTGCCGCGTTCCGTTTCCATTGTTCTCCTTGTTTTGTTTTGTTGCTATCTCGGCCTGTACCATGCGTTCTTCGCGCTACTGGTCACGCTGACGCATCGCGCCACGGGAAAGATTGGCTGGACACTTTTCTTCACGCCATTTCTCTGGGTCGCGATGGAACTGGCGTGCGCGCGCATCACGAGCTTTCCCTGGGATCAACTCGGAGTTTCCCAGATCGACAACCTGCTCTTGAGCCGAATGGCGACTGTGACGGGGGTGTATGGAATTTCATTTTTAATCGTAGCCGTCAATTGCTTGTTTGTCGGAGCGATTCTGCTGCGTGGCTGGCGCGCGCGCATTCCTTGCCTTGCAACGGGCATCGTTCTTGCCGCTTGTTTGCAGGCGGGCACGCGATGGAAGCCTGCTCCTGAACCGGCACCAGCGACGGCCATGCTGTTGCAGCCAAACTTGAATGTGAATGGGAATGATAATTGGTCGGGCGATGCCTTCGACTTAAACATGCAACATTTTGCCGCACTCAGCGAGAATAAGTGCAATCCATACATGGAGGGAATGCCAGAGACGGGAGCGGCGTGGCAGCATCCCGATTGCCCCGCGCGCGCAGGCGTGGCGGCTGCGCGCGATGTCGCCAACATGATCGTGTGGCCGGAGTCTCCCGCTCCCTTTCGCGAGAGTGATCCTCGCTTCCAACATTGGATATCTGCCTTGGCGCAGGATGCACACACGCCCATCATTGTTGGGGATATTGCATTCACGCATGATTCCGCAGAGCCATCGAATGTTGATATTTATAACTCGGCTTCCTTTGTTTCACAGAGAGGCGCGTTTGTTGGTCGCTACGACAAGATGCACTTGGTTCCTTTTGGCGAGTATATTCCGTTCCAGGACTGGCTTTGGTTCGCGCATAGTCTGACGGCGCAGGTGGGCATGATGACGCATGGCGCGCAACGCAAAGTCTTTTCGACCAATGGACATGCCTATGGGGTCTTTATCTGTTACGAATCGGTCTTTGCCGTCGAGGTGCGCCAGTTTGCGCTGCTGGGTGCCGATGTACTGGTCAACGTTTCCGATGATGGATGGTATGGCGACACCAGCGCGCCCTGGCAACACCTGAATATGGCCCGGATGCGGGCTGTTGAGAATCATCGCTGGCTGTTGCGCGATACCAATAGCGGAGTGACGGCGGCCATTGATCCTTATGGCAGAGTTGTTCAGAGCCTGCCCCGGCACGCGCAAAGCTCGCTGGATGCGCATTTCGGATACCTGACGGACACGACCTTTTACACGCTGCATGGTGATCTTTTCGCGTGGCTTTGTGCCATAATTGCCATAGTGCTCGCTGTGGATGGGTGCATTCAGCATCCACAAATGGAGAGCGAATCTAGTTCCACTTAAAGTCAGGTTCCCTTCGGTATGCTGAACGATCTTGAGTTTGCTTACGCTCCCGTCCAGGAAAAAGTCCGTGACCTGCGGGAGTATCTTTGACGCGGAACGTCTGCGCAAAGAACTCGCTTCCATTGAAGTAAAAATCTCCGATCCAAAACTGTGGTCGAATCCTGCTCTCTCGCAGCCATTGATGCGTGAGCGCAAGCGGCTGGATACGCTGCTGGCTGACGATGGGGAACTGGGCCGCCGCACGGATGACATTGCCGCCTACTTTGAACTGGCCCGCGAGGGCGAGAGTGTCGAAGCCGATCTGAAGCGTGAAATTGAAGATTTGCAAAAATTTGTTGAGGCGCTGGAGGAGCGGACGATGCTCTCTGGCGAGACCGATCCGCTGAATGCTATTGTTACCGTGCATCCCGGCGCGGGCGGAACGGAATCCCAGGACTGGGCCGAGATGCTGATGCGCATGTATCTGCGCTGGGCCGAGAAGCAGGGCTTTCCATCCGAAGTAAATGAGTATCAGGCGGGCGAAGAGGCGGGAGTGAAATCCGTTACCTTCACCATTTCCGGCGAGTACGCCTATGGCTTGCTCAGCGGAGAGACAGGTGTGCATCGCTTGGTGCGAATTTCTCCCTTTGATCAGGCCAAGCGCCGACACACCTCCTTTGCCAGCGTGTATGTTTCGCCAGAGATTGATGACTCCATCGAGATCGACATTAAGCCAGAGGATTTGCGCATCGACACCTATCGCTCTGGCGGCAAGGGCGGCCAGCATGTCAACACAACCGACTCCGCCGTGCGCATGACGCATCTGCCGACAAACATCGTGGTGGCCTGTCAGAATGAACGCTCGCAGCACAAGAATCGCGAGAAGGCGATGAAGATGCTGCGCTCGCGACTCTATGAATATGAGTTGGAAAAAAAGCGGCAGGTTACAAAGAAGATTGAAGACTCGAAGCTGGAGATTAATTTCGGCTCGCAGATTCGTTCGTATGTGCTCCAGCCCTATCGCATGGTTAAGGATTTGCGTACCCGCGTCGAAACGGGCGATGTGGATCGCGTGCTTGACGGCGATCTGGAGATGTTTATTCGGGGCTATCTGCGCGTGCGGCGCGATGGTACCTTGACCTCAACCCCAATGGAAGACTTGGAGTAAAAAATATGAGCCAAACAGTCCCAACTGAAACCATCGACACAATTCTGGCGCAGGCAAAGACCATTGCCATCGTCGGACTTTCCGATAAACCTGATCGCGCCAGCCACGGCGTTGCCGCGCAGATGCAGCGGCGCGGCTATCGCATCATTCCGGTGAATCCTGCCGTGGAGAGCGTGCTGGGTGAAATTAGCTATGGCTCCGTGCGCGAGATTCCTTTTCCTGTTGATGTCGTGAATGTCTTCCGCGCACCGGAGTTTATTCCTGCCATCGTCGAGGACACCATCGCCATTGGCGCGCCGTACTTGTGGTTGCAGGAGGGAATTACGCACCCGGAGGCTACGGCCAAGGCCGAGGCGCAGGGTATTCGCGTGGTCGCGGACAAGTGTATTTTTAAGGAGCATCTGCGCTGGTCGGCGGATCAAGCTGCAAAGTAGCGCGGACGCAACGGGAGATTGGCTATGCTTAGGTTTCCTCTTGCCGGACTTAGGATTTTCTCGATGCTGCGTGGGTTCGCTGCGGCCTTTGTCCTGTTGTTTCTGGCACACGCGACTTACTCCGGTGCCCAGAGGATTTCTGTCGAGCCACTTGCTGTAGATCATTTGCAGGTGGAGTTGATCGCAGACACCACAGCGGTTGATCGCGCCGGACAAGACTTTCAGCTTGGGCTGCATTTTCATCTCGAACCGGGCTGGCATATCTATTGGGTGAACGCAGGGGATTCCGGCCAGTCGCCGAGCGTGCGGTGGAGCTTGCCCGCATGGATGCCCGCCGACAGCATTGGGCCAATGCAGTTTCCTGTGCCGCAGCGGTTGCCGCTTGGCCCGTTGATGGACTTTGGCTACGAAGGCGATGTGCTCTTGCCCATTGCAGTGCATTTTCATCCGACGGGCGCGGTACATGATTCCACGCTGCCGATTACAGCCAGCCTGCATTGGCTGGTTTGCAGTCGGGTATGCATTCCCGGCAAGGGAACGATTGCGCTCACGCTGCCCATGCGCGCAACTTCCGGCCAGACCAATACGCAAACCGCGCCGCTCTTCCAGCACGCGCTGGCAACGCTGCCCAAGCCTTTGCCCAGCGAGGCCAACATTACGGCGGCGCAGAGCGCGAGTCAATTGATTTTGACCGTGTATCTGGGGCATCGCGTGGTGAGCGCGGAGTTCTATCCGTTCGAACAAAATCTCATCGTCAACGCCGCTCCACAGAAAGTAGAGCCACTCTCCGACGGCTTCCGTATTTTTCTTCAGAAAGATTCCAGCGTCGCGCCTATGCAGCAGCCGCTACATGGCCTGATTGTGTTGCCGGATGGTACGGGGTACGAGTTCACCACGCCGATAAGCGCTGTCGCGCCCGTGCATTCAGCGGCAAAGGCGAAGCAGGGAATCCTGCGCGTTGCGTTGCTGGCCTTTCTCGGCGGCATTCTTTTGAACCTGATGCCGTGCGTTTTCCCTGTGCTCTTCATCAAGGGATTAGCGCTGGTGCAATCCGCGACGGAAGAACGCAAACGCCTGCGCGCGCACGGCCTGATGTACACGCTGGGGATTCTTGTCTCCTTCTGGAGTATCGTTGCGGCGTTGTTGTTGCTACGTGCCGGAGGCAGCCACATTGGTTGGGGATTTCAATTTCAATCGCCGGGATTTGTTTCTTGCATTGCGGTACTGCTATTTTTCTTGGGGTTGAGTTTGGCGGGGCAGTTTGAGATTGGCCTCTCGCTGACCAGCACGGGCGGCGCATTGGCGCAGAGGACGGGCTACGCTGGCAGCTTTTTTACCGGCATTCTGGCCACGGTGGTTGCGACGCCCTGCACGGCTCCGTTGATGGGTGCCGCGATTGGCTACGCGCTGGCGCAGCCTGCGATTGTCAGCTTCATTATCTTTACCGCGCTGGCTATGGGACTGGCGCTGCCCTATGTGCTGCTGACGCTGCAACCAGCGTGGACGCGCATGCTTCCCCGGCCAGGGCCGTGGATGGAGATTTTGAAGCAGGCGACAGCGATTCCGATTTTTGGCACGGGGATCTGGCTGGTCTGGGTCTTCGCGCAGGCGGCGGGCGGAAATGCGGTCATCTTTTTGCTGATGGGATTTTTGCTGACCGCCATTGCGGGTTGGGCGCTGGGGCGCTGGCCAGCCAGAACAGCATCGACTCTCGTTGCCATTCTGCTTTTGATTGCGGCACTCTGGCTGCCCATTGCGGCTGCTCGACGTTTCCGTGTTGCGCCCAGCGCGACGAGTGCGCATGTGACGGGCAGCTTGCAGTGGGAGCCGTACAGCGCGCAGATGCTCGCCGAGGATCGCGCGCAGGGCAAAGCTGTTTTTGTTGACTTCACCGCCGCGTGGTGTCTGAGCTGTCAGGTGAACGAGCGCGTGGTGCTCGACCGCGAGGATGTGCAGCAGGCCTTTCGCAAGAGCGGTGTTGTTTTGATGCGCGCCGACTGGACGCGCCATGACGATGCCATTACGGAAGCGCTGGCGCAGTTGGGCCGCAGCGGCGTGCCTGCCTACGCGCTCTACGATGGCGAGCAGGCTCCGCGTTTGCTGCCAGAGGTGTTGACGCCAGGAATTGTGCTCGATGCGCTGCGTTCCGTATCTGCACACGCGAAAAAATAGCGCTTGTCATTCTGAGCGGAGTCCGCCGTGGCGGACGAAGAGAAGAATCCAGAAGGTTTGCGCTTCGTCTATGCGGCCACTACCCTCTGGATTCTTCACTCCGCTCAGAATGACTCGTCGTTGTTTGAGAAATTCATGCTGCTATGGCTTTTTCTTTTTCTGACGAATTTGCGCGATTTCCAACATTCGCTGCTTCAGCAGTTTCTCGCGGCCTTCGTCGGTTGGATGGTAGTAGCTTTTTCCTTGCAGGCCCGGCGGCAGGCACTCCATATCGGCCACGCGATCCTGTAGATTGTGCGCGTATTGATAGCCCTTGCTATAGCCGAGGGATTGCATCAATTTTGTCGGCGCGTTGCGCAAGTGCAGCGGAACCGGCTCGGCGCGGGTTGTTTCCACATCGGCAAGCACCGCGCTATAGGCGGTGTAGACGGCATTGGATTTTGGTGCGAGCGCAAGATAGACCACGGCCTGCGCCAGCGCCAAATCGCCCTCCGGTGAGCCGAGAAAATCCATCGCATCCCGCGCAGTCATGGTCAGATTCAGTGCTTCCGGCGCGGCAAGGCCGATGTCCTCGACGGCCATGCGCACGATGCGCCGCGCAAGGTACATGGGGTCTTCGCCAGAGCGCAACATGCGTCCCAGCCAGTACAGCGCGGCGTTGGCATCGCTGTTACGCACGGATTTGTGCAGCGCGGAGATCAGGTTGTAATGTTCCTCGCCGCTCTTGTCGTAGAGCAGCGTTCGTTGTTGCAGCGCGTCCTGCAGCAGCGCGCGGGTCAGGATGGTTTGTTCGGCATCGACGGCCAATCGCGCCGCTGCCTCCAGCGCGTTGTAGGCGCGGCGAACGTCTCCGCTGGAAAACTGCGCGATCATTACGAGCGCGGCATCCTCGGCAGTTAATTCCATTGCGCCCAGTCCGCGCTCCTTGTCGGCAAAAGCGCGTTGCAGCAGCGCAACAATCTGCGCGTCGTCAAGCGGTTGCAGCACATAGACCGCGCAGCGCGAGAGCAAGGCGGCGTTCAGCTCGAACGATGGATTCTCTGTGGTTGCGCCAATCAGCCGGATGGAGCCGCGTTCGACGTAGGGCAAAAATGCGTCCTGCTGACTTTTATTGAAGCGATGAATTTCGTCGATGAACAGAACCGTGCGCATCCCGGAGCGGCTTGCCTTGTCTGTCTCGGTCATCACATCTTTGATTTCGCGAATGCCGGAGACGACGGCGGAAAATTCAATGAATGTGGCCCGCGTGGAGTGCGCCAGAATCTTGGCCAGCGTGGTTTTGCCTACGCCCGGGGGCCCCCAGAAGATCATGGAGGCCGGATCGTCGCGCTCGATTTGCACGCGCAGCGGCTTGCCGTGACCGATCAGATGCTCTTGCCCGGAAAATTCATCGAGCGTGCGAGGACGCATCCGCTCCGCCAGTGGAGCTTCGCGCCGCGTGGCGGAGTCGTCGGTGCGCGGAGTGGGATCGAAGAGATTCATCGCTGTTGGGCCGCCGCATAGAGCAGGATGGAGGTAGCAACTCCGGCGTTGAGCGACTCTACCGGGCCGACACAGGAAATCTGGATTTTTTTCTCCGCGTAGGCAAGCGCTGCCGCAGAGATGCCAGCGCCCTCATTGCCAATCAGCAGGGCGGCGGAGCCGTCGAGAGAGGCGTCCGCGACATCCAGAATATCGGGGCCGCCATGCGCCACTGCCGCGTAGATGGGAATTTTTCGTGCGCGCAATTGCGAGAGAGTTGTCACATCGTCGATCTGGATCAGCGGAACGCGAAAGACGGAACCTGCAGAGGCGCGCATCGCCTTCTGGTTCCACGGGCTGACCGTTCCGGGCAGCAACAGCAGGCCACTTGCGCCAAAGGCCTCGGCGGAGCGGAGAATGGTTCCAAGATTGCCGGGATCCTGAATGCCATCGAGAATTACCAGAAGGGGATTGGCCTTGCGCAGCGCCTGATCCAGCGAGGTTGTGGGTTTTTGCAACAGTGCTGCTACGCCCTGCGGCGCTTCCGTGGCGCAGCCCTGGTTGAAAATATCTTTTGCAACAATGTAGATTTCATTGGCGGGAAATGTTTGCTGTAACGCTGCAGTATCTTTGCGGAGAAAGAGAGCTTCCAGCCGCAGGCCGCTGCGGAGCGCCTCCTGCGCCAGATGGACGCCTTCGACGGCGATCCTGCCGTCTTTGGCGTGTGCCGGGTGCAGCAGGCGTTGGCGGAAATCTTTCCATCGCGCATTGTGGCGACTGCGGATTTCGAGCGCTGGGCGGTTCGAATGGGCCGAAATGGAAGGTTGCGGCATACAACGCGATTCTACGGCACTGGCTGGATTCAGTTCTGTTTGAAAGTGCAGGTATGATGAGGAAGGCCGCTCTGCGGCGAAAGCCACGTTCTCTGGAGTTCTGTTTGTCTGCCGAGTTATTGCGCGTGAACCCGGATGAGCCGGAACAGGAGCGAATTGATTACATTGCCTCCTGCCTGGAAAGCGGCAAGGTGGTTGGGTTGCCAACCGACACCTTTTATGGGCTTGCCGTGGATCCGGTCAATCTGCGCGCGGTGGAGAGAATCTACGAGATCAAGACGCGGGTACGGCACAAACCACTGTCCTTGCTGCTAGCCGATGCCTCTCAAGCCTACGAACTGGCCCGCGATCTGGATATTTATTTTGATCGGCTGGCAGAGAAGTTTTGGCCTGGCCCGCTGACGATCATCGTGCGCGCCGGAACACGTCTGCCGCTGCGCGTGACTGCGAATACGGGCAATGTGGCCTTGCGCGTGCCGGATGCGAACATTCCTCGTGCCGTAGTCAAGCGGTTGGGCTTGCCCATCACGGCCACCTCCGCCAACCTGCGCGGCGCGCCAGAGTGTACCCACGCCACCAGCCTGCTGGATCAGTTAGGGGATCGGATTCCGTTGATTGTCGATGGCGGTCCGACGGCGCGCGCGTTGCCCACCACCATTGTTGATCTGTCGGATCGTCCAGAGTCCTGGCAAATTTTACGCGTTGGGGCAATCCCGACACATGAAATTGCGTTAGCATTGCAGTGACGGTTCACAAACGATATGAAGATATTAAAGATAGTGGGAAGACTTATCTGGTGGAGCATCTTCTGGGTCGTGGTTTTTGGCGCGCTCTGGTGCTGCTGGATATATCAACAGATTCGCAAGGGCGAGATGCGGGATTATGCTTGGTCTGCCAGCGCCATTGCCGTCTTTGGCGCGGCGGAGTACAACGGTCGTCCCTCTCCGGTACTGCGCGCTCGTTTGGAACACGCTCTCGATCTATACAAGGAGGGTCTTGCGCCCGTCATTGTTACGCTGGGTGGCGGGCGCGATCCGCAGTTCAGCGAAGGAGAAGTGGGGCGCGATTATCTTTTGGCGCATGGGGTGCCGGATCGTCACATTATTGCGGAAACAGACAGCCAGAATACAGAGCAGTCCGTGCAGGCACTGGCTAGGATTGCCGCTGCGAACCATTTCCGGAGAATCATCGTTGTGAGCGACGGAACCCATCTTTTTCGGATTCGAGAACTATGTCTGGCACAGGGGCTGGATGTTCTGCCCTCTCCCCGATATGTGGGCAAGCCCATCGATTCATGGGAGCAGGTGCAACGCTACGCGCATGAAATTGCCAGCTATGTCCTGTGGCGGCTGCATCTACATTGACATGTGCATCCCGTGCCGATGCAAAAACCCCAACGCAGAAGCATTCCACTGATTTACAATCGCTATAGCAATCGATGATCGAATTCCGGTGTGAGGTATCAGCGCGTGGTGTCAGTGGTTGGGCGGTTTCGCCCGTGGGTGTTGCTTGGAGTATCGTTTGTTCTGGCCGCAGCGCTCGGATGCGGAAATACGTACCGTCCCATTGTTACAAGCATTCCTCCGGTTCAGCCCGCGCCGCAGCCAGAGGAAGAGGCTGTGGTCATCAGTTGCGGCACAGACCAGGCCAATACGACCGCTACCAGCATCTATCAGGCTTGCAATAGCCCCAGCTCTGTGGGATTGGGATCAATCGTAGACTTTTCCGGTGACAGTCTGTTGGTTCGCGTTAACCTGGGTAACGGCCCACGCTGGGTTGCCTTGAATGGCTCTGGAACCGATGCCTACACGGCGAATGCCGATGGCACAATCAACGAGTTTTCCATCAGCACGCTCACGGAGACCAATCAAATACAAACCAGCACATTGCTGCCCGATGCGCTGCCGAATACGCTGCTTTCCGAGTCTGGCGGGTTTCTCTACGTGACCGAGACGGGACGTAACTCCATTGCTGTCATGTCGGGTTTTCCGGCTTCTGTGCGGTTGGAAATTCCTGTGACGGCAACTCCGGTGAACCTGGTTGGCAATTATCAAACGCAGCGCATTTATGCCATTTCGCAAGGCCCCGGCGCGACCCAGCAAAGTTGTACTTCTGCGGCAGGCAACGGAAGTATTACCGCAATTGAAATGGCGACCAACACCATTTCTGCCGTGATTCCCGCTGGGGTCTGCCCCATTTATGGGGTCATGTCGGAGGATAATCGGCGTACTTTCATCCTCAATAAAAATAGCGGAACGGTTACGGTCATTGATAGTCAGCAGAACCAATTGGATCGAACCATTACGCTCCCGCCGGGGCCGAATGGTTTGACGCCGCAGCCGGTCTGGGCAGACACCTATAGCGTCGGCAGCATTCTGGCCGTTGCCAGCGCTCAATCGAACACGCTTACCTTGATTAACATTAGCCTGGATTCCTTTGGCAACGATTCTCCCAGCTTTGGCCAGATCATTGCTACCGTTCAGGTCGGCGCGAATCCGACCTCGGTAGCCATTCTGCAGGGTGATTTAGAGCCTCCCCGCGCCTATGTCGCCAATCATGACGATGGGACGGTCAGTTCTGTGAGTTTGACCAGCAATACGGTGCTAGCGACGATTCCCGTCTCCGGACACCCTATCTCCATCGCCGCGACCACAGGAACCCCGACAGGGAAGGTCTACGTGGTGTCGCCGGACAGCAATATCCTGACGATCATTCGCACGGACGAAGATACCATTTCAAACTCTCTGGTGCTTACAGGCACCGGCATTCAAGTCCGCGTTACTTCTGAGTAGCCGCCGCGCCCTACATGGAGAGTGCCATGCGAACGATTGCCGTCATCGCAAAGCCACAAAAGCCGGAGCTGGCGACCATTCTTCCTGAGCTGGTGGTTTGGTTGCAGGCCCACGGCTACCATCCATTGCTCGATCCTGTCAGCGCCAGCTACATTCCGGTTGCCAATGCCGCGCCGCGCCACAATATGCCGGAACACTCTCCCGAACTGATTGTGGTGCTGGGGGGAGATGGGACGCTGCTGGCTGCCGCGCGCGCCTTTGCTCGGACGGAGACGCCCATTCTCAGCGTCAATTTAGGATCGCTCGGCTTTTTGACCGAGGTTCCGCTCGATCAGCTCTACCCAACATTGGAGGGATGGAGCACTCAGGCGTGTGGCATCGACGAGCGCGCCATGCTTCATGCGGAGGTGCGTCGCGAGGGACTCGTCCATCATGTGTTTGAGGCATTGAACGATGTTGTTATCGCCAAGGGAACCATTGCGCGCATGGCCGATTTTGTGGTTCGACTGGGCGAGAATACCGTGGCATCCTTTCGCGCCGACGGTGTTATTGTGGCAACCCCGACGGGATCGACGGCTTATAACCTGGCCGCGAATGGGCCAATTCTCGCGCCCGATGTTGATGGCATGGTGGTGACAGCGGTCTGTCCGCATCTGCTGACGATTCGCCCACTGGTGGTGCGGGGAGACGCGCATGTCACCATCCGCATCGAGGGCGTGCCGGAGCAGATATATCTGACGATCGACGGACAGGAGGCCATTGAGATGAACCTGGGCGATGAACTCCACTGCTGGCGCTCCGAGCACAAGATTCGTCTGGTGCGGATGAACAACAATCAGAGTTTTTTTGATGTGCTGCGCGCCAAGCTTAAATGGGGAGAACGCTAGGAGACCGCTACACAAGTTCTTATTGCGAGACCGCATTCCCTTAAGGGCTGAAGCCCGCATTGATTTTGCTACGTTTGCGGCGCGGCTAAATCCGCGCCCCTTCAACAAAAACTTGTGCAGAGATTACCTAGAGCACAGCCCCGCGTACAGATATGCTTGTGCGCGAGGCCGTGTTCGTCCAAAGTGTGCTTTTCGCAAGGTTCTATTCTTTGATCGGGCTTGCAGGCGCGACCAAATCCGTTGCTGGATGTATGGGAAGAACCAGTGCGGGAAGTGGTTTCTGATTAAAGTCAAAGTCCCTGGTCAGGTCGCCGAGCAGGGGAACATCCTCGCGCACGGTAGGTCGCGGATCGGGCCGCCCATCGGTCTTTGGATTGAGCCGCAACCCACCGAGAAAATCATCCTCGATGAACTTCAAATACGCATCGAAGCTGAGTATCTGATGGTCAATAAAATGTGGCCGGGCATACGGCGAAATCACCATCGCCGGAACACGCAACCCATACCCATTTTCATCTACAACGGGGGGTACTTCGTGGTCGTAGAACCCGCCCCAATCATCCCATGCAAGAAAGATGGCGCTGTCCTTCCAGTTTGGCCCCTGCATCACGGCATTGATCAGGCTTGTTACATAGCTTTGGCCTGCGCTTACCAAAGAGGGTGGATGCTCGCTGACCTCCCCCGAAGGCGCGATCCATGAGACCGATGGCAAGGTGCCTTCGTGAGCCTGCTTATAGAAATTATCCAGCGACTGGATGCGAGAAAGCTCGCCGTCATCTTTTACTGTGTCGAAATAGGGTAGAGGATTCCATATTCCCGGCGTTCCCGCGCTCTGTTTGTGTGGCGTGCAGGGCTTGCCGTCGGCATTGTCTTTGCAGCCGGGTTCGGTGCCCTTCATCACATAGTAGCCCCAACTTACATGATGCGTATGGAGCAAGTAGGTAATATCCGTCCACGCATAAATTGGGTCTTTTCCGTTGTAGTCTGGCGGGCCGCCGAACTTCTCTTCATGCCAGTTGACCCCCGGCGTTATTCCCGGAAGGTTCAGGGCGTTGACGCAACTCATCGGATCGTTATGCGTCGTACAATATGCCGACCAGGCGGAAACCTCGTAGAGGTGAGCGGGCAGGCTCCAAGATGCGTTGGGTTCAAAC
>DAHXNK010000023.1 GCA_027365415.1 Acidobacteriaceae bacterium | reverse complement strand
ACGGCGATGCGTCGAAAGAACAGCCATATTTTCCAATTCACATTCGATGATCTCCGCAAAGCGCACTCTGGAGCCAACGGCAAAACCTACCACGGCATCACCTTGCAACGCGCACAACACAACGCGCTGGAGACTGGAATCTTGTGGCTCAGATGGGATCAGCCTTGCAGTCGCAGTCAACAGTTCCTCATAGTCAGCACGCGCCCATTGCGCGCACTCCGGCGCGGCCCGCTGCACGGCAACAATGCCATCGATCTCCGCAAAAGTCGCGCGGCGGATAAAATTTTTCTCGGCGGTTTTTGGCATCTCTATCGGCATCGCCTCTCTACTTGTTCGGCCCCTGCGCCGCTTGTGCGGGGATTCTGGCAAAGAGTTCGGCATCGGAGCGGCGCAGATAATTGGCATCAAGCAGCGCGACATCCGCAAAACGCTGCTGCTGGCGATAGCGCCAGGCCAGCGAAAAAACATCGGCGGCCGTCGCATGGACGACAACGACTGCACGCTGCTCTAGTAACGTCAGCGCGGCGGCCACGGCACCCTCGGCCACAATGCAGCCACCGGAGCGCGGAACGCTTTTCTCGTCTGCAAAAATCGCGCGCAACGTCGTTGCCGTCTCTAGCGACTCCTGCGCGCACTCCCATCCCGCATCGCGGTACATGCCGTAGTAAAACTCCCCGCGCCCAGCATCGAGAAGCGCATGTACCTGCGAAGCCTCTGGCTGCATGGAGGACATCACGGCCAGCCGCGACGGCGCAATCACCGGCTTGTCGGTCGCCTCCGCCAGTCCCTTCACGGCGCTCAGGCCCACGCGCAATCCCGTAAACGATCCTGGGCCGCGCACAACCACGAAGCCCTCGACAGCAGCCAGCGCGATGTGGTTTTGTTGCAGCACCTCAGAAATCGCCGGCAGCAGCCGCGCAGAAAAGGAGCGAGTCGGCAGATCCATGCTGCCCAGCAATGTCATCCGACCACCGTCGTCCCACTGCGCCAGCGCCACGCTGCCGATCTCTCCTGCCGTGTCTACTGCCAGCCATCTCATCCGACAACTACATCCGCGTTCTGGAGTGCATCCGCGCTCTGGCAGATTTCAATCAACACGCCGCCGGTACTCGATGGATGCACGAAAAAATAGAGCTGCCCGCCAGCGCCAATGCCAAGTTCATCGGAGACCAGCCGCATTCCGGCGGCCTTCATTTCGGAAAAAACATCCGCAATGTCATCGACATGCAGCGCCAGGTGATGCAGTCCCTCGCCACGACGATCCAGAAATCGACCAATCGTCGATTCCTCCGCAAGCGGCTCCAACAGTTCAATGCGGCTCTCGCCCGCGTCAATCATAGTCGTGCGCACCTGCTCCCGCTCCACCACTTCTTCCGGCCCGACGCGCATGCCCAGTAATTCATAAAACAGGCGCGCCTGCTGCAAATCCCGCACGGCAATGCCCAGATGGTCGATTCGAAATGTCGCCACAACCTACCTCGCAACCTTTCCAAGATTTTGCGTTCCCCGACACGGGTTTTGCGTTTCCCGTTACGCCAGCATCTCCTGCGCCGGGAGCCTTCACTCTTTTAGACGCGCACCGAGCGATTCCATCGCATACATTTCTCGCTCTAGGCGATCAGCACACTCGTGGTCGCTCGTATGGATAACAAAAATATCAGCAATCTCCTAGCGCAGCGCGAAATCAGGCATCCCGGCAGGTATCTCCGTTGCGATCATAGCGCGTCCGGCACGCGAACGACAGCCCCATGCCTGTTCCTCCAACCAACGTAGCATTTACACTGTAAGTGTCCCTTCTCACGTCGCCGTTGGAGCCGCATGTCTGAATCTGTCACACAATCCGGTTCCACGGCATCCAACGAACTGCTCGATCACGAAGAATTTGAAATCTGGCATCCACGCTTCAATCCGTGGATCATCGCGTTTACGGTAACGCTGGCCACGTTCATGGAGGCACTCGACTCCAGCATCGCCAACGTGGCGCTGCCGCATATTGCAGGCTCGCTGGCCGCCAGCCGGGATGAAAGTACCTGGGTGCTGACCTCATACTTGGTGTCAAATGCCGTCGTGCTGCCCATCAGCGGGTGGATCTCCAATCGCATCGGGCGCAAGCGCTTTTACATGATCTGCGTTGCACTCTTCACAACATTTTCACTGCTCTGCGGTCTGGCTCCCACGCTGCCCATTCTCATCTTCTTCCGCATTATTCAAGGCGCGGCGGGCGGCGGCTTGCAGCCAAGCGAGCGCTCCATTCTAGCCGACACCTTTCCACCAGAAAAGCGTAGCCTTGCCTTCGCGCTCTATGGCATGGCCGTGGTGCTGGCACCCGCCATCGGCCCCACCTTCGGCGGCTGGATCACCGACAACTACACTTGGCGCTGGATATTTTTTCTCAACATTCCTGTTGGCATTTTGTCGCTGATCCTGACCAGCCGCATCGTCGAAGACCCGCCATATCTAAACCGCCTGCGCAAAAAAATTGTCAGCGTCGATGGCATCGGACTGGGCCTACTGGTACTAACCATTGGCGCATTGCAGATGATGCTAGATAAAGGACAGGAGGATGACTGGTTCGGTTCGCGCTTCATCGTTCTCTGCGCGGTGCTCGCCGCCTCTGGTTTCATCGCGTTCCTTTATCGCGAACTCACCGCCGAGCATCCCATCATCGACCTCTCGCTCTACAAACAACGCAACTTCGCCATGACGCAAATCGTGATGGTGCTGATTGGCGCAGCGCTCTATTCAACAACCGTGCTGATCCCGCAATATCTGCAAGAGTTGATGGGCTATACCGCCGAGCAGGCAGGAATGGCGTTGTCCGTTGGTGGACTGGTGTTGATTGTTCTCTTTCCCATCGTCGGATTTCTGGGACAAAAGGTCGATCCGCGCCTGATGATTACCGTTGGCTTCGCCGTGCTGACACTGGGCATTCTACGCATCACCACGCTAAACCTGAACATTAGCTTCTGGGATGCGGCGAGTTGGCGCGTCATCATGGTGCTGGGCATGCCGCTGCTCTTTGTACCCATCAGCGTAATGTCCTACGTCGGCATTCCGCAGACAAAAAATAACGAGGTCTCCGGCCTCACGGCGCTGGCGCGCAACGTCGGCGGCAGCTTGGGGATTTCCTTCATCACCACGTTGCTAACGCGCCGCTCGCAGATGCACCAGACCTATCTGGCGGCGCATGTAGCCTCCGCGTCCCTGCCCTATCGAGATCTGCAATCCGGCCTTGCCGCTGCCTTGCAGCAAGGGGGCTACTCCAAGCCGGACGCTCACATACGCGCCGCCGCGCAGGTCTATCATCTACTGCAACAACAGGCACGATCCTTGGCCTATATCGACACAGCCCGCATTTTGGTTTTGCTCACGGCTTGCCTGATTCCCGTCGGCTACCTGATGCAAAAACCGAAGTTTCGTCGGCCAATCGAACCAATTGATTGAAGAAGTCGAGCTACTTCAGTAATTCCCGCGCAATCACCATTCGCTGAATCTCGCTGGTGCCTTCGCCGATGGTGCAGAGCTTCACATCGCGATAAAACTTCTCCGCCGGATAATCCTTGATGAATCCATAGCCACCGTGCAACTGCACGCACTCATCGCAAATCTTCACCGCCGTCTCGCTGGCAAAAAGTTTGGCCATCGAAGATTCTCGCGTCGTCTTCATTCCAGCATCTTTCATTTGCGCTGCGCGCAGGGTCAGCAGGCGCGCTGCATCCAACTGCGTGGTCATGTCGGCCAGCTTCCATTGGATGCCCTGAAACTCGCAGATCGCTTTGCCAAATTGCTTGCGCTCCTTGGTGTACTTTACGCTGGCCTCCAGCGCTCCCTGCGCGATGCCCAGCGACATTGCTGCAATCGAGATGCGCCCGCCGTCGAGTACCTTCATCGCATCGACAAATCCTTCACCCTCTTTACCCAGCAGATTTTTCGCAGGAATTTCGCAGTCTTCAAAAATTAGCTCCGCCGTATCGCTGGCACGCAAACCAAGCTTGTTTTCTTTTTTCCCGGGACGAAATCCCGGCGTGCCTCTCTCCACCACAAAGGCCGACATGCCATGCACGCCCTTCGGTTTATCCGTCACGGCAATCACCAGCACTGCATCTGCATAATGCCCATTGGTGATGAAGGTTTTGTTGCCGTTGAGAATCCATTTGTCGCCGCGTCGTACTGCCGTCGCGCGCGCGCTGCCAGCGTCCGACCCCGATCCCGGCTCCGTCAGCGCCCATGCGCCCAGCCATTCGCCACTGGCCAGTTTGCGAACGTAGCGCTGGCGCTGCGCTTCATTTCCAGCCATAAAAATGTGATTGGTACAAAGCGAATTGTGCGAGGCCACGATGATGCCAATCGAGCCATCGACGCGGGAGAGTTCCTCGACGGCGATCATGTACTCCACATAGCCAAGACCCGCGCCGCCATACTCCGGCGGAATCAGCACACCCATCAACCCCATGCGGCCCAGTTGCTGCACCACGTCCAGCGGAAATTCACTGGCCTCGTCCCAGCGCGCAGAGTTTGGCGCAATTTCGCGCGCGGAAAATTCACGAATTTCATGGCGCAACTGCTGCTGCTCCGCTGTATCGACGTGAAAGGGCGTGTTCGTTTGCGATGAATTGCCAGACGGGGGTGTCGCCATGCGTCCCTCCAAGGTGAAACGCCTTACGGTATCACATCTGCCGATAGGAAGATGCAAAAAAACAAAGCGTTGTCATCCCGAGCGAAGCAGGGGCAGTGAAACTGCGTCTGCGAAGTCGAGGGATATGTGGTTCCTTCCTAGATCGGCATACAAACCGCAGGTTTCTCGACTCGGTCGCTGCGGCGACCTCGCTCGAAATAACAGATATTTTTGCGGGGGTACCTATCCTGCATCTTCTATAGAGATTGGCAACGCAATACACCCTTACTTCTTCGCCTCGTCAAATGTATGAATGCCGCACTCCAGTTTTTTGCCGCCCCAGCGGCCAGCGCGAGGATTGTTCGGGTCGTCGGACAATTGCGTGCATGGCTCGCAGCCGATGCTGCGATAACCCTGATCGTAGAGCGAAAGATGCGGAATGTTGTGCGCCGCCGCGTAATCCCAGACCTGCTGCCATGTCCAGTCGGCCAGCGGACTCAGCTTCCAAAGTTTTTTCCCGGTTGGCAAATGATGCTCTTCCACCTTCTTTAGATTGGCGCGAGTCGGCGATTGCTCGCGGCGCAGGCCGGTGAACCAGAGATCGAATGGCTCCAGCGAGCGCAGCAGCGGCTGCACCTTGCGCGTGGCGCAGCACTGCGTTGGCTCAACGAGATATTGTTTGCCGAAATTGGCCTCATGCTGCGCCACGGTTGTCTCCGGCAGCACGTTGATGAGTCGGATCGACCACTCCTCCACCATGCGGTCGCGATAGGCATACGTCTCGGCAAAGTGATAGCCCGTGTCCAGAAAAATTACGGAGATCTCCGGCACATGCTGCCGCAGCAGATGCAGTACCACCATGTCCTCCACTTGCAGGCTGCTGGTCAGGCAGGCGTGCCCGCCCGTTGGATCTCGCAGAACTTCTGCGATGAACGCATCAGCAACTTGTGTCTCCAAAAAATCTCTTGCCTTCTCCGTAATCATTCCTTGCCCTCGCTATTCTCCCAGTGCAGCACCTGATCCAGTCGCTGAATAAACGCCGCCTCATCCAGCGGGCCGTCTGGAAGCTGAATCCAGCGGGCCTGCGGAAGGAACTGCTCAATCTGCTGCATCAATTCTTTGCTGGGATCTTCGCCGGAGTACACGGCAGCCAGTCCAGCCAGTTGCGCCACGCGCGTCGCGCAGGCCAGGCTGCAAGCTGGAATGTACGGATCGTCCAGCAACACATGGGGAACGTTGCGCGCATGGAGAATCTGCACAATGCTGCGCGCGGTCTTCGCCGAGCGCGCCAGAATCAGCGGATGCACCTGCGTTGTGGGCGCAACCACTAGCTCCACGGATGGCGTTCCCAGATCGCGTTCCAGCATCACCGCGCCCACGGTTGCATGGGTCACGGCATCAATCAAAATCATGCTGCCCATCGTTCGGTTCACCGCATAGCTGTCGAACATGAGCGGAAGATTGGCGACAAAATTCACCGAGGCAATGTCGTTCATCTCCAGTTGCGCGGCGGGCAGTTGCTCCAGCGTGTGCATGTCCACGCGGTAGTGGATGGCCGTTGCCCGCACGCGCACCGTGCGCGAGGCGTGCTTGGCAAGATACGTCCGGCCCGGCTGGAGCGGATCGGCGTGCAGCCAGACCACCTTGGCGCTAAAGTTGCGCGAGACCGCTGGCGGCGCATCGGGCGAGACCAGCATCTCGCCGCGACTCAAGTCAATCTCATCCTTCAGCCGCACCGTGACGGGTTGGAAGACAGAGGCTTCCTGAAGCTCTCCATCGTAGGTGACGATGGAATCAATGCGCGTGCGTCGTCCCGAGGGCAACGCCAACACTTCATCTCCCGCGCGCAGCACGCCGCTGGCCACCTGACCGGAAAATCCGCGAAAGTTCGCATCGGGCCGCACCACAAGCTGCACCGGAAAGCGCAGGCTCCCGCGATTGCGGCTGCGCTCCTCTGCGGCCTGCGCCAGCGGAACGGTCTCCAGATACTCCAACAGCGTGGGGCCTTTGTACCAGGGCATGTGCGTGCTGGACGCAACCACGTTGTCGCCCTCCAGCGCACTCAACGGAATTATCTGCGCGTTCTTGATGCCGAGACGCCGAGCCAGTTCCAGAAAGTCCGCGCTGATTTTTTTGTACGCGGCCTCATCATATTTCACCAAGTCCATTTTGTTGATGGCCGCGACAACGTGCGGAATCCCCAGCAGGGACGCAATGTAGGTATGCCTGCGAGATTGCGGCAACAGGCCTTTGCTGCCGTCGATCAGCACAATGGCCAAGTCGGCGGTGGATGCGCCCGTGGCCATGTTGCGCGTGTATTGCTCGTGCCCCGGCGTGTCGGCAATGATGAACTTCCGCTTTGACGTAGAAAAATAGCGATAAGCCACGTCGATGGTAATGCCCTGTTCGCGCTCGGCGCGCAGGCCATCGGTCAGCAGAGAAAAATCAATCGGCCCCGCTGCGCGATTCACCCGGCTTTGCTTGATGGAGGCCAGTTGATCCTCATACACCGCCTTGGTGTCGTGCAGCAGCCGACCTATCAGCGTGGACTTGCCGTCATCGACGCTGCCCGCCGTGGTAAAGCGCAGTAGTTCGCGCTCTAAATGCTCGTCGAGAAATGCCTGAAACTTCGTGGATGCCTGTGTCCCCGTAGCAGTCGCCATTAAAAGTACCCCTCGCGTTTTTTCGATTCCATTGAGCCTTCCTCATCGTGGTCAATCACGCGGTTCTCGCGCTCGGAGCGGCGAAAGGCAATCAGTTCTTCGATGATCTTTGGCAGCGTGTCCGCCTCGGAGCGAATCGCGCCGGAGCAGGGCTGGCAGCCCAGCGAACGCATCCGGCATGGGATGCGCTGCGTCTTTTCGCCCGGCAGCATGTGCGTATCGTCATATTTCAAAATAATGGATTGGCCGCGCACAATCACCTCGCGCTCGCGCGCAAGGTAGAGCGGCACCAGCGGAATCTGCTCGGCATAAATGTAGAGCCAGATATCCAGCTCCGTCCAATTGGAAAGCGGAAAGATGCGAATGCTCTCGCCCTTGTTCAGCCGGGAGTTATAGAGGTTCCACAACTCTGGACGTTGATTTTTTGGATCCCACTGCCCCGCCTTGTCGCGGAAGGAGTAGATGCGTTCCTTGGCGCGGGATTTCTCCTCATCGCGCCGCGCTCCGCCAAAGGCTGCGTCAAATCCGCCCGCCTCCAGCGCGTCGAGCAGCGCGCGTGTCTTCAAGAATCCACAGCAGTTCTGCGTGCCCAGCGCAAAGGGATTGGCCCCCGCGTCCAGCGCCTTTTGATTCTTATGCACGATCAGCTTCGCGCCAATCTCCCGCGCATAGTTGTCGCGGAACTCGATCATCTCTGGAAACTTGTAGCTGGTATCGACATGCAGCAGCGGAAATGGAATCTTTCCGGGAAAGAACGCCTTCTGCGCCAATCGCACCAGCACAGAGGAGTCCTTGCCAATGGAGTAGAGCATAACCGGATTGGCAAACTCCGCCACGGCTTCGCGGAAGATGAAGATGCTCTCGGCCTCCAGCGCCTGCAGGTGATTCAGCGCGCGCTGCGAGACCGCCGGGTGCGGGAAGGTTACATCGAGAGAAGGTGCAGGTGCATTCATGGGAAATTTGTCCTATTTTGTCCGATAAAGAAAAAACCCACATACCGCGTTGCAGTGTGTGGGCTGATGTGGATGTCCAGAACTTGTTTACAGTTTAGGAGGGTTCTCCACGTCGGCCACAGGCACACATGCACATACACATGTCGAGCGACATGCAACAGATACAACGCATTTGCGCGGGCCGAGTCATAGAACCAAACTCAATATACGCAGATCGGGGCGGGAATGCAAGGAGCTTCTTTAGTGGGCATCCCTTCGCGGGCAATTTCCGTGCTCTCTGCGCCGCCCCCCTCAAAATCACGACCGATACCGAACCACACTCGCGCTACAGTTTGAAGTTGTAACTCACTCCAACATCCACCACGCCATTGAACGACGTTCCTTTTAGCGTTTCGGTTCCCTGCTGTCCGTATTGTGTAAATGCGTTGGACACATTTTCTCCGAACCAAAGAAATTGAGACTCGACAAACATTCCAATCCCGTTCTTCCAAGCCGTTGCGACTCCCCCCTTAAGATCTCTCGCCATGCCAGACTGCAAAACGGCATGAGACGAATATCCGGGAGTCTGATTCTGCGCAGTACCGCCTAAATTGACCCCAAACCCGCCTCCCGCATACGGATACCATATTCCCCACGCAGCTCGACGAGGAATACGAACCATTAGATTGAACAGAAGAATGTCCTGCGTTTGACTCAATTGAGGGAACTGTACACTATTCCCGTTGAACGTGGCGGATTGGCTTGGTACTGCCCCATTTATCAGGATATCGTCCGCTTCCAGGCCAATCATGCGCCAGAAATACCCCGCCTCCAAACCACCAGCCACCCCACCCAATTCGCTTAAATTCGTGAGAGGGCCAGCACTGAAATAACTCGCCGATGGAACAGAAATCGTCGCGGAGTTGCTTTCCAAGGTTCCCGCTATATTGCGTCCGACAAACAAGCTCACATATGCATCGCTACGCATCAAAGGCATGGGAGCCGCTGTCTGTGGCTTGCGCGCCGCCGCCTGTGGCTTGGGTACCGCCGCCTGTGGCTTGGGCACCGAGGCCTGTGGCTTGGGCGCCGAGGCCTGTGCAAACGCAGGAATAGCTCCCACAAAAAAAATCCCAAGCAAAACACAGCCCGACAACATATTCTTCAACGTGTCCCCCTTATTGAATCGGCGCTTCCACTACAAATATGGGATGATGCCCCCGGCAATGCCCGGTCTGACGATCTCACAGTTATCGCCTGAAGGCCGCTGCCCCACAGAATACAAAGGCATTGCAAAACAGGTCTGGAACTTGTTCCGAGCCGTCCTCGGATGGAGAGGAATACATCCCCTCGCAGTATATAGAATTTCTGCGGTTCCCTGACTTATTTTGAATATCCACGCCGTTTGCGTACCCATTGGAGCTTGTTCACCTGGCGGGCGCGGCCCAGCGCCAGAGCCTCAGCAGGCACATCCTCGGTAATGCAGGAGCCTGCCGCAACATACGCGCCATCGGCCAGCGTGATCGGAGCCACCAGCGTGGAATCGCTGCCCACAAAAACGCCATCGCCAATTCTGGTGGGATGCTTGCGCGCGCCATCGTAGTTGCAGGTAATGACCCCCGCGCCGATGTTGCAGTTGGCCCCAATCTCCGCATCGCCCAGATAGCTGAGATGGTTGGCCTTCGAGCCATCGCCGACGATGGTGTTCTTGGTCTCGACAAAATTTCCGATGTGCGCCGCCTTGCCGATGCGACTCTCCGGTCGCAGGTGGGCGTAGGGGCCGAGCAACGCGCCATCGCCAACGACGGCGCGGTCGAGCACGCAGCCCTGCCGCACCAGAACGTTGTCGCCAAGCGTGCAATCCTGCACCACGGAGTACGACCGAACAAGGCAATCCTGGCCGATGCGCGTATGGCCGAGCAGTTGCACGAACGGCTCCACGATTGTGTCTGCGCCGACCACGACATCGGCGTCAATCACGCAGGTCTCTGGACGGAAGATCGTCACTCCTTGCGCCATGAGGCGCTGCGCTGTCGCCATGCGCATGGTGGTATCCAGTTGCATCATCTCGGCAATGGTGTTGGCTCCCAGCACCTGCTGCGCATCGTCAGCGGTTAGCGCCACCACACGCTCCCCGGCTTGATGCAGAATGGCCGCCATATCTGTCAGGTAATACTCGCCGTGCGCGTTGCTGGTGGTCAGCTTGCCGATCTGGGCAAAGAGCGGCGCGGCGCGAAAGGCATAGATGCCGGAGTTGATCTCTGGCGCATTTTGCTGTGTAGGTGTCAGCGCTTTCTGCTCGACAATCGCCTCGACTTCAGGCTGGCCCGGTGCGGCGCGAAGCACGCGCCCATAGCCAAAGGGATTCTTTGGCCGCGCAGTCAGAATGGTCATGGCGGCTCGCTGTGCCAGATGAAAATCGCGCACCTGCGTAATCATCTCGGAGGTAATCAGTGGCACGTCGCCGGAGAGCACCAGCAAGTCGTCCACCCCTGCGACGAAGGGCGCGAGAGCTTGCACGGCATGGCCAGTGCCGCGCTGCTCGGCCTGCAAGACAAAGTGGACGCCAGTGTGCGCCATTGCCTGCTCAACGGCCTGGGCTTGGTGGCCGACGATAACAAAAATGTCTTTCGGCGCGGCCACTCGCAACGCAGCGTCGATTACATGTTGCAGCAGCGGCTTTCCGGCCACGCAGTGCAGCACTTTGGGGCGTTTGGATTGAAGCCGCGTGCCTTTGCCCGCAGCCAGAATTGCAATGGCAAAACGTTGAACGCTCATGGGGAACCCGTCCTCATCGTCTCACATTTGGCTGGCCCATTGGATTTTTTCGGATGCGTGTTTCCTCGGGAAATCGGGGCAAAAAACATTTTTTACGGAAAATGAGACAGCGGGTGTCTACATGAGTACACTAGAGGTCTGCCATGAGAGCGCGCCGTTTGGCTGACTCTTCTGGGACACGGGAGTTCCATGACAACTGACATGCTGATTACCTGCTCCGATTGCGGACAGGAATTTACGTTCACCGCTGGAGAGCAGACTTTCTTCGCCGAACGAGGCTATTCACAACCACGACGTTGCAAACCATGTCGTGAACAGAGCAGCCAGGGCGCGGGCCGCAGCGGCGGCGCTGGTGCAGGCGGCGGATTTGGTGGCGGCAGTACTCGGACAGAAGGTACGGTGGTGCAGTGCGCCAGTTGCGGCCAGCAAACCACGGTTCCCTTTGTTCCACGCGGAGATCGTCCGGTGTACTGCAAGGCGTGTTTCCGTCCCAAGACGGGCGGCGGCGCAGGCGGCGGTGGTGGCAATCGGGATCGCGGCGGCAGTGGTGGACGCGGCGGCGGTGGTGGCCGGGATCGCGGCGGCAGTGGTGGACGCGGCGGCGGCGGCGGTCGCTACTAAGAAAATTTTCACACGGCTGGAGTGCAGGTTGGACAAAAGTCCTACTGCACGGAGCGAAGACTTCTTTGGGGCCTTTGCTCTGTAGCCTGTGTCCAGGTTTGTTGCGGTTGCAGTTTTTGCATTTACATTCTGAATGAAACAAAAAAGACGGTCGCTTTGGCGACCGTCTTTTTTGTTGAGAATGAAAATCTTCCAGCAATCCCACTGCATAGCAATCTCGCCGCACGGAGCAGGCTGCCAGTCTACTCCGTGCGGCGGTTGTTTTTTAGGCAGGACGTTTTAGGCAGGAATGGACATGCCCGTCCGCGCTGGACGTTGACCAGAGGAGCTGTAGCTTCTGGGAGCGCGTCCGCCATACGTACGCCCGCCAAAGGACTTGGGCCTTCTGGAATCGTTGCGAGGGCCGGTGTTGCGGTATTTTTTTGCGCCGTAAGGGTTTGCGCGCCCGCCCGCGCCCCGCTCCTGCGCCGGCAGAGGCTTCTCTGCTGGCAGCGCGTGAACCGCGCCTTCCACCAGATGCAGCCGATCCATGTTCAGACCGAGCGAACGCTCCATGCGGCGCAACTCGCCCCGCTCCTCGGGCGTAAAGAAGGTGGAGGCGATGCCGCTGGCCGAAGCGCGACCCGTGCGACCTACGCGATGGACAAAGTCTTCGGCCACCTGCGGCAGATCGAAGTTGACCACATGCGCGATGTGCGGAACGTCAATGCCGCGCGCGGCCACGTCGGTTGCAACCAGAATGCGATAGCGCTTCTGCGTAAAGCCCAGCAGGGCGCTGTTGCGCTGCGATTGCGAACGATCTCCGTGGATCACCGCCGCGCTCAATCCAGCCTGAATCAGCTTCTTGCCCAGGCGATCGGTGCCGTGCTTGGTGCGGACAAATACCAGACAGCTTCCTTTTTCTGTGTCCAGCAGGTGCTTGAGCAAGTCAATCTTCTTGTCGGTCTCGACGGAAAAAGCACGCAGCGCAACCGAGGCCGAGGGCTTGAGCGTGGAGCCAATCTCCACGCGCACAGGATCGACCAGATATTCCTGCACGATTTCGCGCACCGGAGATTCCAGCGTGGCCGAGTAGCAAAGCGTCTGGTGCGGCTTGGGCAGCAGCGCCGCAATGCGGCGGATGGCAGGCTTGAAGCCCATATCCAACATGCGATCCACTTCATCCAGAATGAAGATTTCGACGGCGTCTAGGCGAACCAGTCGGCGCTTGAGCAGGTCTTCCAGTCGTCCCGGTGTGGCGATGATAATGCGAGCGCCGTTGCGAATGGAGCGCATCTGGTCACCTTCGGATAATCCACCGACGACGAGCGCGGTGTCGCGTTTGTGGGTTGCGGGCATCAGCTTGCCATAGGCGGCATCCACCTGCATGGCCAGCTCGCGGGTGGGCAGCATGATGAGCGCGGCAACGCCACGCGGCTTGGATTTCGCAAGCTGCTCCAGCACGGGAATCAGAAAGCTGAGCGTCTTGCCCGTGCCGGTTTGCGCCGTGGCCAGAATGTCGCGGCCCAGCAGCGCGGGCGGAATCGCGCCTGCCTGCACTGGGGTTGGAACAGTAAATTTTGCGGACGCAATGCTCTTCTGGAGCGATGGCGAAAGAGGGAATTCAGTAAACAATTTCACGTATTTCCTTTAGTTTTTCGGCCAACTACACGAATGCGCACGAACGCCGAATGCGCTCTGCGAACAACGGGTTGGCAATCAGGGAGCGCACACGATCTCGGCAGCGCTGTCTAGGGTGCGTTTTCTTTGAACTGCCGTGGCAGTTCACAAACGCTATTTCGCAGAATCCATCGGCGCATGGTGCAGACAAAGGGACTCGTCTGCAAGTGCGCGGCTGATCGTTTCTTCGGTTCTGGTCTGCGCGATATGCAATCGCTTGGCCGCCTTGGCGGTAAGTTGACAAAGCGTAAAACGATTGGGCACTCGACCGAGTGCCAGATACACCTGCTCAGAACGCATCGCTGGATCTCCATTCGGAACATCCAGCCCAGTGGGGCACCATGTATTGGCCCAACGGACACGGAGCAGGGGTTCAGATGCCAGTATACACGATCTCGCCGTATCCACCCACGCTTATTTTGTGCGGCGGCGTTTCGTTGTCGGCGCGGGTAACAATGGTGTTGTCAGCTTCTCGTAGAGTAAGAACAACTCCACATGAGTATGTAGCAAATTTGGCGGCATAGTTGCGCCGGGGCCACAGGTAAATGTTCTAAGAAAAAAGGTTCTCCTGTCGCTCAACATTGATGTGAATACCGACGGCATCAAGCACAACTCTGGCAGATATCTGTGCAAGTTCTTTTGGCTCAACCTTGTGCAGCCCACCTCCATATACTCGGCCTTCGGAGAGAAACTGCGCGGGGGTAATCCGCTGTAATGCTTCAAATATCTGCACCTGAATTTCAGGACGTTGCTTTAGGGCAGTGAGCAAGGGGCCTTTCGGGTAGAGCATGAGGTAAACATTATGCGCCGTTGCCTGCGAGCGATTCCAGATAAAGCGAAATGGATGCTTTCCATTACGCGAGCGACCCATATAGGTGCAAAGGAAGGGGGCGGGTGGGCGGTTTTCCTGCGAGTACCACGGCGTGCGATGGCTAGCGAGGTATGCCTCGTGAATCTTCTGCTCACGACCTTTCTGTATATATTCATAGAAACGCGGCCATGTGACCCTAATCTGATCTTCCGACTCATCACAGTCGAGAAGGTAAAGCAATGGCGACACGTTTGGCGCTCCGCTTGGCAACGTCTCAACCACGTCGTCTCTTAAATGCCTAGGGCTTGGAAGAATCGGCTTCAGCACATAGCACGGGATTTGCCACGTCTCAATGTCGTTTTCGTTCAGAATAAAAAATCTGTTAGAGCCAGTAGCCAAGCCGCGTTTGATGGTAAATAGGTCACCCAATACTAGCTCACCCGTTTCATTCACGATCATAATATCCGGGAATTGCGTCCACTTGCGCGAACGGCAGAGCGCATCGAGCATCACGAAAGCTTCTCTTTGTGGAGCTTCGATCGGCCCCCCAAAGGAAAACCTGACACTATGCCCGGATGGTGGCGGTGCCTTGCGAAACACTACGACAGCGGATGACACGAGCGCATCTTTGAATTGCACGTCGGTTGGGCAGAAACGATGAATATGCAGGAGTGTCACTTTCTCCGTGAGATAGCGGCGCAAGGTGACGCCGTAATTGACATCCATAAATTCCGAGGGGATCAGCCAGACAGCAAGTCCCTGCTCTTCCATCCAATCGTGACATAGCAGCATGAAATAGCAATACAGTCCAGCGAGGCCGCTGATGTCGAGTTGCAAAGATTGCGCAAGTCTCGCCTTTAGACGTGCCTTTTCCGCTGCCGACAAATGATGATGGCGAACATAGGGTGGGTTTGTCAGCACGAGACTAAAGCGTTCGTTGGGCAACGGCTGCTTCGTGAAGTCTCTATTCACTACCTGAAGACCACTGGCTCCCCATAGGCGCACGGCAGTTTCTACAAATAGAGGGTCGATCTCTATTCCAGTTGCCGTCTCAATTTGATCATGTCTGAATACCTGAGAGACTGCCGAATAAAATGATCCGCTGCCAATGGCCGGGTCTAAAAAGCGGATCGGCCCTTCTCCACGCAAATTACGCACATAGCGCGCTAGGCTCAAGGAAAGTGCGGGAGGCGTCGCGAACTGGCCCAATCTATTGCGCTCCGCCGCCGTCTTGAGACCATCAAGACGCACCTGCGCTTCCAGCCGATATCCCTCGATGTTGCGTACTGCGACGACTCCCATACTTACCCTCAGATTCCGAGCTGGTCAATATCTTGGAGGCGGTGTTCCCAAATCCAGTCTATGCCTTCGGCAGCTTCATATCCCAGATACGCTGCATCAAAATAACCGCATAGCAGTAGCACAAACACGACCTGCTTGCCAAATGTGGCTTTGAGTTGGTTGATTTTCGTGGCCTCTTCCTTGCGCCGCTTATTAACGTTGGTAAAATCGCCCGCAGATTTCGCCTCAATAAGCAACGGAAGATGCGGTAGCTTCGCATTTAAAGGCTGAATCACCGCATCGACCGGAATCTTGATGCCCTTGGCGTCCGTTTCAGAGAGCTTTACCAATACGTTCAGTCTAAAAGTGAATGTCCCCGGCTCCATCTCCGTCAACGGCGTGATGGCAGGATGGGCTTTCAGCCGATAGCCTTTCGCGATCAGGTGCTGCTCCACAAGCGCAAGCTGACGTTTCTCCTGTGCATTCCGCACAATAGGCTCCGCAATCGCCCCGCAAAGTCGGTCAGCCACGATGGTTGATGAACGGTAGCGCTCCTCTTTGCTCGGATCGCGCTTCTCTTCCAGCCAAGGGAAAATATCAACATCCAGCATTCTTGAAAAAATGCTGGCTATCCTGGCCAAATGTTCTTCTACCATCTCCGGGGCGAGCTTCGGTGGGATATTGCCTCGCTCCAGTGTGCCAACAAAATTTTTGCTGGAGTCAGCAAGTCCAATCAGTCGGTCACGAGCCAGAGGCGGACAGGTAGACATGCGTAGCATCGGAAGAATGCCTGGGCTGACCTTGATTACATCTGGGACAATCGTGGTGAGATCATGCGTAAGCGTGAGTCCCTGCTCCACGCTTACAATCGTTTTCTTACGTGTTTCACGATACGCATTCGGCGCAAACTGCGTGAACCATTGGTTGAACTGGTCAACAGATGCTCGCGTGTCCGCTTTCCACAGGTGAGGTTTATCGGCATTTATTGGCATGGAATCAACTGATCAATCGGACAAGCGATTGCAACAGCACGTCTCCTCAAAAATAGATTGATTCTGATTCTATCCCTCAACGGCTACCCTTGCGTCACTACACGGATCCGCCTGTCCTCTTCAAAGATGACCTCAGAAAAAAACTAGACCGGTATAAACACTTCCCGAATCAAGATGGATTCGGGAAGAATACTGGGAAGCATTTACTCGACAGAGGATTCGACCGGCTCGGCCCGGACAGGCACCGCGACGCGACAGCCATTTCCTCAACGGGTTTGGGCGCAGCAGGACTTTTCAAAGATTCAGCGTCCATCCGCGCTCAAAGAGCACCTCGTCGGGAGCCGGCTCAATCCAGTCGAACCAGGTAGGCCTGACCCTCGGCAGGTCGGACGGTTTGGGTGATGTGCAGCGCCGTGCGGTGCAACTCCCCCGGCACGTAGATGCGCACCCAGTAGTCGGCATTGCCGGCAAATTCGATCACCTTGGCCGTGGGGTACTGCCGGAGCAGACGATTGCGCAACCGAATCGCGTTGCCGCGATTGCGAAACGCTCCAATCTGCACGCCCCAGCGTCCGCCCGTATCCAGTGGCTTGGGCGCTCGCAGCACATCCATACGCACGCGAGCGATACCCATGCGTCGCAGACTGGTTTTGTCGGCTGCGCCCCGCGACAGGTCAATCATGCGTCCGGGAACAAAGGGGCCACGATCTGTAACCGTGACCACGACAGATTGGTGCGTGGCTAGGTTGGTGACGCGAACAACCGATCCCATAGGAAGCGTGCGATTGGCCGCCGTCATCGCGTCCTGATGATAGATTTTTCCATTGGCGGCGCGACTGTTCTGATATGGCTCGCCATACCAACTGGCGATGCCCACCTCACTATAAAGAATTTTTTCTCTGCCGTGCCGCGTGGGTTGTTCCTCTGGCGCGGGCAGGGGAGTTTGCTCGGCCTGCGGCGGCATCGGCTGGGATCGAAGCGGTGGCCGGAGCCGTGGCGGTGGCGGCGCGTAGGGGTTAGCTTGCTTGTGCCGACAGCCCGCCAGCAGGCAACAAGCCAGCACAGTAGCAGCGCTAGCCGCGCGGCGAAGATAGAAATAGCGAAACACCATGTCTCGGCAGGAGCCTCTTCCTGTATTATCCGAAATCAAGGGTGGAATTGCAGCAACTCCTGCACGAGAAGATGTGGGAGTGTCCATCCAGTAACAGGCTCAGGGACACCGTCAGATGACAAATACGCTCCTGCCACGTCTCATAGGATAGCGCCGTCTCACTGGAAAAAACATGCATTGTTGTCGTTTGAGCCGTCGATTATGGCTCTGCTCTTTCTCGATCTCCCTGTTGCTCTGTGCTGCCGTTGTGGGCGCACAGGAAACAACGGCAAAGGAGGCGCTGCCCAGTGCGCTACCGGATGCTCCCCTGCCCCAAGGAATATCGACCAGCGCCAGTGCGACACCCACTGCGGCTCCTGCGACGACTCCCACGGCGATGCTTCCGTATGCACATTTTTACTGGCGCACGATCCCGCCGGAGTATCGCGCGCGACCCTTGACCGCATCTGGCAAGATGAAGTTTGTCCTGCATGAGATGATCTCGCCTGTGGATCTTGTTCCCGCATTAGTCTCCGCAGGCTGGGGCGTGTATTTCAACACGGATCCAAAATATGGCCCCGATGATGATGCCTTCGGACAACGTCTGGCCGCAGCAGCAGCGCGGCAGACCAGCTTTCGGCTCTTCTCGGATGGGCTGCTGCCCATCGCATTTCGAGAAGACCCGCGATATTATCGGCTAGGTCATGGCAGTGTATGGAGACGAACCGGGTACGCTCTGACGCGTGTGTTCGTGGGTCGAACCGACTCCGGCGCCATGACGCCCAATTATTCTGCGATCATGGGGCGCGCAATGGGCGCGGCTCTGACACCCGCCTATTATCCCAATGTCAGTCGTACCGCAGGCGTGGTCTGGACGACTTTCGGAACCGCCGTGGCTGGCGAAATGGGATTGGATTTTTTGCGAGAGTTCCTTCCTGGAACTTTTTTTTGAGCATGGCCCTGCCATCCGCTTCCGTGTCGATGTTGCAGGCTGACAGATTCTCTGTATAGTTCTCCAAGGGCTTGCCACAGTCCACCTGGTTGCAGGAGGGATTTCTGTACAATGTATCTCTCGTAAAACCACTGCATTGTGGCGCTCCTACACATGGCACTCCACGCGACGACGGCGATTGCATGTCTGTTGGCGAGCTTGGGCGGAGTTGTGCCTGCGACAGCAGCGACAGACGCTGTGCGAAAGATGGAGAATGCGTCGGAGTATGCCTCATTGCCCGATGCTCCCCTGCCAACCTACGCCATGCTGCAATTCGGCAGCGGCCCCGGCAGCGTGGGAGAATCTATCCCTCCAGCGAAACAACCAGGGCCAGCCATCCAATCCTGCATCCCTAATGCCTCCACATCCATGACGACGAAGATGAGTTGCGCGCCGATGGGGTCTCCGTTCTGGCGATATGTGAAAAATCCCCTAGTCGCCCCTCTCACGCCGCGAGATAAATTTATTCTGGCCACAAAGGATACCTTCGACCCCTTCAACCTGCTGACCATTGCAGCCGATGCAACCTACAGCGTAGAAAGCAACGCGCACAGTATCTATGGGCCAGGCCTGCGCGGGACTTCCAAATACGCTGGGGTCAACTTTACCGAAGATATAACCGGAGAATATATCGGGACATTCCTTGTTTGCTCGCTGGCGCACCAAGACCCGCATTATCACCGGGAACCGAACCGCTCCATTCTGCGGCGCATCTTCCACGCGGTGGTTCAGGTGGCGTGGACGCAAAGCGACACTGGCAAGCCTCTGTTCAACTACGCCAACGTTGTTGGCGGCATGGCCACGGCGGCAGTCGGCAATACATTTGTTCCGGGACAAGCGCGACAGGGATGGGGAACCACATCGGAGCAACTCGCGCTGGCCTTTGCCTCCAGCCCATCGGGCAATCTGGTCACGGAATTTGTGCCCGATATCGCCAGCCACATCAATCTGCATGTGGTCATCTTCCAGCGGATTCTAAATACTGTCTCCACGGAAGAAGGTGGCACCACGATTCCATAATGAGGCACAAAGATGGAATTCTACTCCATCTGAAGTCTAATCAATGTCAGCTCTTGCCAGTTTTTGATTTTTGTTTTGACCCTTAATTTATGATGGTGGGCGCTGCAGGATTCGAACCTGCGACTTCCACCGTGTGAAGGTGGCACTCTACCGCTGAGTTAAGCGCCCTGAGATCCGCATTTGCGGCGACATAGGTCAGTCAGCGCCGGGCAGCGCCTGTGGATTGGAGTGAACCTAAAAAAACGAGAAATAAATGTGTCCGTTCCCCGTAGTTTCTAGCTAAAGTATACGCTAGAAATCGAGCATGACAATCCTTCCCCATCTCGGCGATCCAAAATCGGATTTCCTCCCCCGTGGGGCGACTGCCGCCGCTGAATCGCCTGAAAAAGAATGGGAGACCTCGCAGCCAGCGCCAGATACTGACACTTGCGATACTGCCGGAGAGAGGGAACCCTCGGCACAAGAACTTTTTTTTGAAGCAGATACAGACGAACCATCTCCCCTGCTGGACATTGCCGACTTTCCGCTGGAAGCAGACGAAAAATTTGATCTGAAAGCGCAACTTGCGGCACTGGATGGGGTTTCTGACGGTATGGGGACGTTCGCACTCGACGGAACACCTTTTCGGGAGACGCAGCCATTGCCTTCTCCGCCATTGCGGGCCGATCCCTCGCTATCGCGGAGCGGAGAGCGGATCATCGCGGAGCGGAGCGGGGATTGGTCGCAGTGGACCGACGCGGAGATCATGCAACGAGCCGGGCTGGGAGATGATGCCTGCCTAGAATATCTGGTCGCCAAGTATCGGCGGCCCATTGTGTACTTCATGTACCGCATGGTGCGGAATCAAGCCGTGGCGGAGGAGTTGGCGCAAGAGGTCTTTCTGCGTGTCTACCGTTCCCGGCAAAGCTATCGAGCGGAGGCGCGCTTCAGCACCTGGCTCTATCGCATTGCCAGCAATCTGGCCGTCAACCATGCGCGCGATACCAAGCAGGAGCGAAGCGCCTCGACCATCTATCTGGATGCGACCGACGAAGAAACGGGAAGCTCCCTCGATGTGGCCGACGGCCATCTCTCGGCGGAACAGGATTTGTTGCAACAGGAGCGCGTGCGCCAGATTCGCGCCCACGTTCTGGCTCTGCCAGAGCGACAAAAAATGGCAGTTGTGATGCACAAATATCAGGAACTCAACTATAAAGAGATTGGAGCCGTTCTCAAGTTGAGTGAGTCGGCAACCAAATCGCTCCTCTTTCGCGCCTATCAGACGCTGCGCGAAAGCCTGAAAGATTTCGTCTGAAGAGAGGATGTAAAAACGTATGCAATGCGCCAAACTTAAATCGTTTCTGCCGGACTTGGTTTTCGACCCAGCCCGCGTGCCATCCGCAGTGCAGCATCACCTGCGCGCATGTGCCGCCTGCCGCAAGGAACTGGAGACCGCGCAGACGGAGTTGCACTCCACCATGCGCCTGCTGGATGACTGGAAGACCGCCGAACCCAGCCCGTATTTTGATGTTCGCCTCGCGGCGCGGCTGCATGAGGCGAAGCAGGCGGAACCAATAGGATTTCTGGAAAGATTGCGCGCGCGCCTGACATACGGCAGCAATCTACACCTGCACCTGCGCCCTGCCTTGGCGGCCACGTTGGCCTTGGTCATCACCGTGGGCGGAGGCTCGTATCTCGGCTTTGTCGGCATGAACAAAGCGTCAGGACACTCCCAGGTGGCCTCGGCAACGATTCGCGATCTGCAAATTTTGGATGCGAACGATCAGACCATCCAACAGCTCAATGCTTTCGACAACGATAGCGCTGCCAGTGCATCTGCGGACAGCGGCACAGCGGCAACCAACGGCGCTCCGACAAATGGAGCGGTACCATCCAGATAGCCGCATCGGATCGGTACACGCTAAGGGACAGAATGAGCAGTTCGCATACAACTCGATGGCTGCCCGCCCACATCCTCTTGTGCGCTGGATGCCTGATCTGCGTCCCCTCCACCCTTGTTGCGCAGCACGGCTTGAATAAAGGTCGCAGCAACATCGGCCAGCCGCAGTACAACACGCAACAGTCCAGAAAAAAACAGCCTCACCTAGAGGAGTGGTTCCTCAGTCACCAGAACCTGACACCCGAACAACAACAACAGGCGCTGCACAAAGAACCCGGCTTCAATCACCTACCCGCGCAGGAGCAGCAGCGACTACAGGCCCGCCTGAACGAGCTGAATGCGATGCCCCCGGCAGAACGGGAACGCACACTCGCGCATATGGAAGCGCTGGAGAAACTTAGCCCCGCGCAACGTCAACAGATGGGCCAGATGATGCAAAAAATCAGCCAGATGCCCGTAGATCGCCAGAGTCAGATGCGCGCAGCCTTCCACGACCTGCGCGACCTGCCCCCGGAACAGCGTCAGGCCATGCTGACCTCCAGCCAGTTCAAGAGCCAGTTTTCCGACACAGAGCGCCAGATTCTAGGCAATCTAATGACCTTGGAACCGTATCTACCCCCAAACCATCCACCAGTCAATCCCGGCAACCCTCCCCCCAACAACAGCAAGTAACAGGAGCCATTGCGCCCACTTTTCAGGAGCATCCAGAGCGAGTCAGCAAGGACAATCCTGAAGGTATGGGCGCAATCGTGTTGAGGGGGGGTATATCTTGACAACGCATCATTCTGATGCTACGCTCACCCCCAATTCTTCTAAATGATTCCTCTGCATATCGACGCGGTGGAGCGTTGCCCAGTCGGGTTCCGAGATTAGGTTCGTAGGGCGAAGACAGACGCAGGGGAGATCCAGCATTCCATATGAGAGGACGGCTTCGGCGGAACCGGGGCGGGGCCTGTTTGTTCGGCGCGAAGTGTCGTCAATGGGCTACAAGTCGCAGTTTCAGCGTGTGACGGATGCAGCGGAGATGTTAGGCATTTGGGATTTTAGATTCAAGATTCAGACATGCAGTAGCAAATTTTAGTAAGCGAGAGGAAAAGAAGGATGAGCCGGAATCGGATGGACATGGGAATGAATGCAAATCGGAAGTTCACCTCGAAGATTGCTTCTTCGGTGTTCGCGGTGTTGGCCGTCGTGTTGCTGCTGGCGGCGGGCGCTCGTCCAGCCGTGGGGCAGGCGGCCTGCACGGGGCAGACTTGGACGGGCACCACGCCCACGGTATGGGCCGCCGAAGGCAGCATCAAGGTGATGCTGAACAACACTCCGACGACGAACGTGCCAACCATTCCCACCTATCTGGACGATGGCAACTTCAACCCAGCGGGATATACGGGGGCGACAACGCATCCACCGATGACGGAGTTGAATCCGGTCTACTCCTGTCCATCGGGTGCACCCACGATTACGCTGGCCGGGGCGGGGCGTGAGACCGTCTCCTTCCAGGTATTTATTACCGCTGGAGTAGGCGCGAGCGCGGCGCTCAGTAATGTCACAGTAGATGTCACTCCTTTGGCCAACGGTTCAGCAACGCTGACCTCGGACACCACGCAAGCATCCAATGTCACCCGTTATCTGGAGGGCTACATTCCCTACACGGCGGGATCGCCTGCAACCCTGCAGGTGTCCGGCAGCTTCGGCTGTATGTCCAATCCCAATGCCCCGCCAGCTTTCATCAGTTGCGTCCCCGATCCGCTGATTCCGTTTTATTCGCAGTATGATTCGGGGAACCCTCCGGTGGCCAATACCTTCAACGTGCAGCCGGGAACGACGCAGGGAGTATGGGTCGATGTTTCCATCCCCCTCATCTCCGCCAGCCAGCCTGCTGGACTCTACACGGGAACCGTGACGGTGATGGAAGGAGGCAGCACACTCGCAACGATCCCCGTCAACCTGACGGTGTGGAACGGCAACCTGCCACGCTTCGATTCTCCGAATCGTCCAGACATGCTGAAAACGTTCATGCCGCTGTGGGATGGAGAATTTGACAATGAAGAAAATCTGGGCTGCGGTGGCCCTGGCTGCAGCAAGGATCAGGCAATGATGTGGAAGTATCAGATCATGGCACACGCCTACGACTTTGATACCTATACGGATGGCTACACCCCTCTCAACAGCAATACCGCCTCCTATCCATCGACTAATCCCACCTCCTTCACTACCAGTGCTCCCACTGGCCCCGGTGCCACTGGCACCACCAGCACGATCAACTGGACGGCATGGGACGCATACTATGGTCCTGCTCTGACGCTTGGCGGCCCATCTGCTGGCGGTCTCTTTGCTGACGGAACCGCCATGCGGGTCTTCGATTCGCCAGCGGGCACTGGGGGAAACGCCCCGTGGAATTGGTCGAGCTATGGCTGGTCTTGTGATGCCAATACTCTGCCTCCAGCGGGATTGTTGCAGTTGTATACAAACTTTTCCGAGCAGATATCGCAGCATTTTTCCTACAATCAAGCAAACAAAGGGTGGGGGCAGCCAGAACTACTCGCCTATAGCTTCGATGAACCGTATTGGGGCGGGACGGCAGCATCATTGAATGATGGCGATACAGAGGTATTCGCCCAGATCGCACAGTTCAACCAAGCACTGAATAGCGCGAATTCGGCGCTCTCCGCAACATGGGCCGCCGATACCAATCCCGTTCGCAATTTTCTGACGGATCAGGTGTCCTGCGAAACGGCAAATGACAGCCAAAACGGAAATTACAACAGCTCGCAATGTCAGGATCAGATGAATCTTTCGTATCCCGGCATTCAACCGCCGAGCATCGGCAGCGCAGACGTAAACTCTTGGGTAATGGATTGGACTCCCAATCCAGGGGTCTACATGCCGGGCGGAGCGGTGTCGGGTAGTCAATCCCTTGACGTGTTGTACTACTGTGGGGCAACGGCCCTGACGGCGGGGACAAACTACGCGTACACCCTGGACATGAATCCCGCCGACAAAGGCGTACCGACGCAATCCACCGCTCCATCTCCGATTGAGAAATGGTTCTACCAAGGGGGAGAGCCGTTTTCCAGCACGGATGGGGTGTGGGGATCTGGGGTGGGTCTCCGCGCCAATTTCTGGATTGCCTACAAGTACGGACTGGATGAGACCGTTCCCAGCGTGGGCGATCCGAATCCGGCCCCAAGCCCTGGCGGCGTGTGGGATTGGGCCGCCGAAATCTGGAACAGCGGTCAGCCCTACACTAACAGCGGGAGTTGGTTCTTCTATCCGGGGAATCAGTTGAGCGCCTACAACGCAACGGGGGCTGTTGGGAACAGCATTCTCCCGCAAAGCCTTATACATAACGGTGGTGGTGGAATCACCGGCCCCGTGGCATCGATCCGCATGGAGCAATGGCGTCGCGGATACGAAGATTACATGTACCTGTACAGCTACGGGCATCAGGGCTGTACGACTGCGCCAGCGCAGTGCAATCGAGCGGCTGCCGAGGCGGTTGTCGATAGCATGGGCGGCGGCGGCATGACATCGGGCGGCAGTGGAACGGCCTCATGGAATGCCTTGACCTGGCAGAATGTAGACCCAGGATTTCTATCGGGCGTTTGGCCCATGTCAACGTCGGGCGTGGGCAGTTCGCTCAATGTTCCTGCTACTTGTACCGACAGTACCTCTGGAGCCGGGGGCCTCTCCAACGGCCTCCCCAACGGCCCCACGGGAGCAGTTTTTTATTATGGTAACGGCTGTCCGGGTGAGTGGACGAACAATCCTGACCGATATGCCGCTGCGCGCGTCACTCTGGCGACAGACCTTGGGTGGGTACCAAGCGGCACTCCGCCAGCGGCAACACCAACGTTCAGCCCAGCGGCGGGAACCTACACTTCGACGCAGACAGTGACGATCAGCGATGCTACTTCCGGCGCGAAGATCTACTACACGACCAACGGCACCACGCCAACAACGTCCTCAACGCTCTACTCCGGGCCGATTAGTGTTACCGCTACTGGGGTTAACGCTACAGAGACGATTCAGGCGATTGCCGTGGCCACGGGCTACACGACCAGCGCGACTGGCTCGGCAGCTTATACCATCAGCACGACACCACCACCGACGACCACCTATACCGTGACAGATTTGACGGATAGCGCGACGGATACTGGTTCGATCCGCTACATAGTCAATGAGGTGGATGCGGGCAGCGGTGGTGACACCATTGACTTCTCCGGCGCGGGAGCATCGGGCACCATCACGCTGACCAATGGCACGCTGACGCTTAGCCAGAGTGTGACCATAACCGGGCCGGGCGCGAGCGCGCTGACGGTCTCTGGTAACAGCGCAGTGCCCGTGTTTGCGGTCAACGCCGGAGTTACGGCCAGTATCTC
>DAHXNK010000022.1 GCA_027365415.1 Acidobacteriaceae bacterium | reverse complement strand
TGTTGTTGAGCAATTGGATTCCATTGGTGACTCCCTTGGCGAGCGCGCAAGCGCAGAATGGCGCGGCAGCGGCGCAGGTGCCGGATGCTCCCGTGGCGGCGACGGCAACCTTGTCCACCACCGCGAAATCGATCCCGACCACTCCCTACGCAATGCGTCCAACGGGACATGATTACTCGCAGAGCAAGCGGCAGTGGATCAATCCAATCGCGCAATACACGCAGACGACGGTTCCTGCGCCGAGCTTTGCCAACTCGCCGCGTCTCGACGATCTGTATCGCAATGGGAAGATTTATCTCAGCCTGGATGATGCAATTTTGCTGGCGCTGCAAAACAATTATGACATTGCCATCGCCCGGTATAACTTGGACATTGCGGACACCGATCTTCTGCGCGCTCGTTCGGGGCTGTCCTTTTTGGGGGTCAACAACGGCCTGTTGACGGGCACGCTGGGCGGCAGCACCTCGCCGGTCTTCAGCGCCTCCCCCGCAGGCGCGGGAGCGGGAGCGAACAGTGCCGCTGCGACGACCAACATTTCGACGGTGCAGAATGCAGGCGCAGCGGGCGGTGGACCCGGTGGCACTTCGGCTGGCGCGGGCGGCGGAGCCTCCGGGCCGTCAGGCATCAACGAAACCACGCTGGGCGCAGGCCCGCTGGTGACTCCGCTGGAGCCATTGGATCCCAGCGTGACCGGGAATATTCAGTTGGGACGCGCCTATTTTCCGCAATCCTCCAGCTTTCATACCAATTCCTTTACCTTGAATCAGAACACGGACACGTACAACTTTGGCTACACGCAGGGTTTTCTTCCCGGAGAAACGCTGGCCGTGACCTTTGACAACTCGCGTATTACCAGCAACAGCATCTTCAATTTTTATAGTCCGACCATCAATACCTCGTTCAACGCGCAGATCACGCAACATTTGCTGCAAGGCTTTGGACAGACCGTGAATGGGCGCTACATTGCCATCACCAAAAACAACCGTAGGATTACAGATTCTTCTTTCCGCGCGCAGTTGCTCTACACCATTGACCAGATCGAGAACATCTACTGGGGATTGGTGGGCGCATACGAGGATGAGCAGGCCAAGGAAGGCGCATTGCAGCAGTCGATGCAGTTGGCCTCCGATGATCAGAAGCAGTTGCAGATTGGCACGCTGGCCCCGCTGGACGTGGTGAATGCGAATGCTGGCGTGGCCAGCGACAGGCAGGCGCTGATCGCCTCGCAGACCAAGCTGCAATATCAGGAACTCATCATTAAGCAGGCGATTGCCCGCAATCTGGACGATCCCATCTTCGCCGCCGCTCCGGTGATTCCCACGGATCGCGTTTCTCTGATGCAGACGCAGGAGGAAGAGCAGCCCGTGGAGGGATTGGTGCAGGAGGCCTACGCGAACAGTCCGGCGATTGAGCAGGCGCAGTTGGGACTTAAGAATCAGGAGATCACGCTGAAGTCGGTAAGGAATGCGCTGTTGCCGCAGTTGGATATCTACGGTTTCTATGGAGCCTCTGGTCTGGCCGGAGCGCAGAGTCCGTTCGTCAATTGCGCCAGCTCCTTTAATCTCTGTGCGGGGACACCGGGGGCGCAGGTTGGCTACAGCACGGCGTTTCAGAATTTATTTAACAGCAGCGGCTCCAACAAGGGCGTGGGCATCAATCTGACGCTGCCGCTGCGTAATCGTCAGGCGCAGGCACAGCAGGCGCGCGCGGAGTTGGAATATCGTCAATCGCAGATGCGCCTGCAACAGATGTATGTGCAGATTCGGATGAACGTTATCAACCAGCTCTACGCATTGCAGAATGACCGGGCAACGGTGCAGTCGGCGGAGGCATCGCTGGAATATGCCACGCAGAGCCTAGATGCCGAGCAGAAGAAATATCGACTGGGAGCGTCCACCACGGCCAACGTGTTGTTGCAGATGCGCAGTCTGGAGACGGCGCAGGATAATGAGATCGCCGCGCAGACGACTTATGCCGTGGATCGCGCCGCGTTGTCGCAGTTGGTGTCCGACACGCTGGACAAATATGGCATTTACATCACCGAGGCGGCCACAGGCAAGATACAGCACGCGCCGCAGGTGCCGGGCCTGGAAGCTCCCAAGCCAGAGCCACTGCCGCAGCCGCTGCATCCGGGCGAAGCGCCAGCGTCGAGCCAGCCGTCGCCAAACCCATCCACTCCGCCTAGCCAGCCCTGAGTCCTTCACTCAGAATGACGCCGGGTGCCCCATCCTTCGCGGGTTTTGCGAAGGGTGGGGCACCCGACCTACTGTATCTCTGCCGCTTTTCTTTTCCCATCTATTGGCGTTACCGTTCGGTGACGCGCTCCAGCAGATCGAAGAACTCCGGGAAGGAGATGGCTGCGGACTCCGCGCCATGTACCAGCGTCTCTCCGCTGGCGCGCAGCGCCGTCACGGAGAAGGCCATTGCGATACGATGATCGCCGCCAGAGTCAATCTCCGCGCCATGCAGCGCTTGTCCGCCGGGTACGTCGAGTCCATCCTCGTGCTCCGTAACGGACGCTCCCATTGCGCGTAGATTTTGCGCCACCAGCGCGATGCGGTCGGATTCCTTGACGCGCAGCTCGCGGGCATCGCGAATCTGAATGCCATCCCGCGTGTAGGGCGCGATGGCGGCCAGCACGGGGAGTTCGTCGATCAACTGCGCGGAGAGCGCGCCGGAGATGGTTGCGCCACTCAATCCTTCCGCAGGGCCGGAGACCTGGATGGAGCCGACCAGTTCTCCATACTGCTCGCTCAGTTGCATTACGGAGATGCGCAGGCCGAGCGAGCGCAGCACATCCAGCAGCGTGGCCCGCGTGGGATTCATGCCCACGCCGTCAAGCACAAGATTCGACTCCGGGAAGATGGCCGCCGCGCAAAGAAAGAATGCGGCAGAGGAGAGATCGCCGGGTACGGTGGCCTCGATGGCTCGCAGCGATTGTCCGCCGGGGATGCTGACGCTGTCGCGGGTGCGCGTTAGCTCCGCGCCAAAGGCGCGCAGGGCCAGTTCGCCGTGGTCGCGGGTGCGTACTGGCTCATGAACCGTGGTCACGCCGGCAGCCTGCAATCCGGCAAAGAGCAGACAGCTTTTGACCTGCGCGCTGGCGATGGGCGTGGTGAAGTTGGTGCCATGCAAGGCTCCGCCGCGAATCGTCAGGGGGGCGTGGCCGTCGGTCAGGTCGATCTGCGCGCCCATAGCGGAAAGCGGCTTGCGGATGCGCTCCATCGGACGGCGCGTCAGAGACTCATCGCCGATCAGGGTGCAGGCGATGGGCTGCGCGGCCAGCAGGCCAGCCAACATGCGCATGGTCGAACCGGAGTTGCCGCAATCGAGCGGCGCGGTGGGTTGCTGAAAATGTCCGGCGCAGCCAGTGACTTCGATGACGCCGTCGGCGGAATGCTCCACGCGCGCGCCCAGTTGCTCCATGCAGGCTAGCGTGCTGTGCGGATCGGCTCCGGTGGAGAAATTTTGCAGGCGCGTGATCCCCTCGGCCAGCGCGGACAGCATGGCATAGCGGTGCGAGATGCTCTTATCCCCTGGTAGGCGAAGGCTGCCGAGTACGTTGCGCGCAGGCAGAACCCGGCGCGTGGATACGGTGCTGGATGCGGGACTGGACACGAAAAAGTTCCTTTCTCTGGGTGAGCGCGGTGCATAAGTTTTTACGCGGCTCTATCCCATTTTGAAACTGACAATTCAAAGTGGAATCTTCATCGTACCGCGAGACGATTCTTCTGCGAAGTCGCGGTGGTTTTCCCCGAATACTGAAGGCGTGGCTGAGTGTCGCTGCCGGGGGAAACTATATGCGGAAAAGCACGCAAATATACAATGTGCTGGCTGGCATGATTGCGCTGTGGGCAGCAGCGGCCTTTGCCGCAGGCGCACCTGCGCCGCCGAAAGCGTCGGGAGTCGCCGTTGGGAGTGGGGCGCAAACGGAGACGGGGGCAATCTTTAGCGACAGTACGCTTGCTTCCATCGCGGCGTTGAATTCTGCGAAAAAGCCGCACGATTTCTATCGGCAAGGCGTGCAGGCCTTGCATCGCGGCCATGCGGCGGAGGCGGGACGCGACGCGCAGAAAGCAATCAAAGAAAAGATTAAGGGCAGGGGAAATTCCTCTGATGCGTATGCACTGGCGGCGACGGCGGAGTTGTCGCAACGGAAGTTTTCTCTGGCGCAGTCCTTAGCGCAATCTTCCATTGATGCCGATGCGTCGAATGAAAAAGCCTACGTGATTCTGGCGACGGCGGACAATTATCTGGGCCAGTATGCAGATGCGGTGACGGCGTTGCAGCAGGTGCAGGCCGATAGCGCGCAGTGGTGGCAGATATCGTACCAACGGGCGCGCGCCGAAGCAGGCTTAAGCCATGCGCGGGCCGCGCTCGACTGGAGCAATCGGGCCGCGTTGCAGGCTCCGCAGGATTTCGCTCCGCTGCATCTGCTCCACGCCAGCGCTCTGGTTGCCATTGCCCAGTATGCGCAGGCTGCGGATGAACTGGAAACCTATCTGGCGTTGGAAGGGAATCAGGCCCAGCAGCGCGACGAATTGCGGCGAGAACTGGGGAAACTGCGGGAACTGGCAGGGCAGATGGCGAAGAATTGATTGCGCCGTTAAAGCATTTTCATGGTGAGGGTAGGCAGATATCAAGGGGAGTCATTCTGAACGAAGGCCGTCCGTCGTGACGGACGACCGAAGTGGAGAATCCAGAGGATACTGACCGAGAACACGAGGCCGACATCATCTGGATTCTTCGCTACGCCCAGAATGATGAACTTTATTTTCCATTGCAGTGTCGATGAAAATGCGTTAGCACTCTGGCTGAACGGTTTCGCTGACTACGCGCAGGGCCACGATGGTTTCGTCGTCGAAGTGTTCGATGCCGCCCTGAAAGGCGGAGACGGCTTTCAAGATTCCATTGACCAGCGTATTGGCTGAGCAGCGCCGATTCTTGGCCAGGAGGGAGATCAGTCGCTCCTTGCCGAACATCTCGCCCGCATCGTTCTCCGCGTCCAACATGCCGTCGCTGAAGAAGACCAGAAAATCTCCGGGTTGGGTGGACAGGGTGATTTCTTCATACTCCACATCGGGAAACATGCCCAACGGAAATCCCTCGACCTTGACCAGTTCAATGTTTCCCGCGCTACAGAAGAATGGTTGCGTGGAGCCGGCGTTGGCAATTTGCAGCGTGTGGTCGTTATCGTTCCAGACAGCGTAGAGCATGACGACATATTGCGAATCGACCTTACGCTCTTGCAACGAGTTGTTGAGAATCTTCAGCATCTGCGCCGGGGAGGGTCGTCGCGCGGCGTTGGAGCGCAGCAATCCGCTGACGACAGCCGCGTAGAGCGCCGCTGGCGCTCCCTTGCCGCTTACATCGCCCAGCGCGATGCCGAGGCGGCCATCGCCGTAATCCAGAAAGTCGTACATGTCGCCGCCGATGGTTTGCGCGGGAACAAAGCGCGAGGCGAACTGGGCATGTTGCATCTGCGGCATGGAGGGCGGAAGCAGGCGGAATTGCACTTCGCGAGCCATCGCCAAGTCTTCCTCCAGCCGCTGTTCCTCCTGGGCAAGTCTTTGGTAGAGGCGCGCGTTTTCCATTGCCACGGCAAGCTGCGCTGCCAGAGTAGTGACGGCGTGCAGGTGCTCTTCCGTAAAGAAGTGCGGGCGCGTGTGTTCTAGGTCAAGCACGCCAATGACTTTGCCTTTGTAGAGGAGCGGCACGGCCATCTCCGAGCGCGTATCCTCATGCACCATTACGTAGCGCGGGTCGTGTCGCACATCGCCCGTCAGAACTGGCTGGCGGTGGGTGACGGCTGCGCCAATCAATCCCCGGTGGATGGGGACAGGCTCCGTCGGAGATATATCCGCCTCGCCAAAACGAATGGAGAAGCGATGTTCCAGAAGTGTGCGTTTTTCATCCAGCATCCAGATGACGAACATCTGGTAGGGAATCACGCGCTTTAACAGATGGCCGACGCGCTCCAGCAGTTGATCGGGATCGAGGATGGAGGTCAGCTCGCGGCTGATCTCGTGCAGCACTTCGAGCGTCTGCGCCTGGCGCGAGATGCGTGTGTACAGGCGCGCATTTTCTATGGCAATGGCTACGCGAGAGGCCGTCAATTGCAGCAGGTGCAGATGCTCTGGGCGAAAATAGTCTACTTGCTCGGATTGAATGTCGATGACGCCGATGACGCGGTTTTTGGTGATGAGCGGAACGGCCAGTTCTGAGCGTACATGCGGATTGGCGTCAATGTAGTTGCTGATGGTTCGGACATCCTGCACCAGCATGGCTTCGCGACGCTCGGCCACTTGTCCCACGATGCCTTGTCCTGTGGGAATGCGCATCCGCTCCACTTCCAGCGCATGGCCGATCTGGAAGCGCATCCGAAGTTCATGGGTGTGGTCATTTAGCAGCAGGATGGAGAAGATGCGAAAGTCGATGACGGCCCGCACCAAATCTGCAACGCGATGCAGCAGTGTTTGCAGATCGAGCGTGGTATTTAGCATGTCGGCCAACTGCATCAGAAAGTCGCTCTGCATGGTGTCAATGCGAGGCAGAGTGGGCAATGCGTTCTCTGGAGTGGCGGGCCGATAATCGCCTTCAAATGCCGGAGGGGCCGTAGTGTCCGCTGCCGCAGCCAGAGTTGGGGCAAGGGCTGGTAGCTTCGCGCCCAGATGAGTCTTGTCGCGCGCGGCAGCGATCCGTGCTTTGCCATCGTTGAGCTTGGCCTTGCCGTTTGCCGATTTCGATTTGCGGTCTTTCTGTTTCATAATTGTTTGGACAGGCGGTCTTGACAGATTACTCTTCCGGGGCTTCGGGTGGCATTAGGCAGATATTGGGCAGATTGCGGTAGCGCTCGGCGTAATCCATGCCATAGCCCACGACGAAGAGGTTGGGCAGGGAGAAGCCCACATAATCCGCTTCGATTTTTTGCAGGCGGCGAGCCGGTTTATCCAGCAGTGTGGCGATCTTGAGCGAGGTTGGCTCCTGCTGCAACAACATGCCGCGCAGGTAGGCGAGGGTGAGGCCCGTGTCCAGAATGTCCTCGACCAGAATGACGTGCCGATGCTCAATGGAGTGATCCAAATCTTTAATGAGCTTGACGGCTCCGCTGGAGCGCAGACCTCGACCATAGCTGGAGACGGCGACAAAGTCGAAGGTGCAATCGAGCGTGATGGCGCGGGCCAAATCGGACAAAAAGATGGCAGCTCCCTTCAGGACGCCTACCAGGATAATGCGTTCTCCTGCATAGTCACGACTGATCTCTGCGCCCATTGCGGCGACGCGCTCGGCAATCTGCTCGGCGGTGTAGGTGACTTCCAGTTGCGTGTGCGTGGTCTGCATGGTTGCTCGTAGCTAAAGTATATCTGGGAGCGGCCCTAACCATTCTTTGGGTCGCGGGCTTGATACACTGGGGCCATGTTGGATGAGACTGCATTCCGCCGCGCCGCCGAAGCCGCCCTTGAATCACTCAAGAAATCGCTCATTCAAGTGGAGAGCGAGGCCGACTTTGAAGTGGAAGAACAGAATGGCGTGCTGAACGTTCTTTTTGAAGAGCCTCCGGCAAAATTTGTCATTACGCCGAACAGCCCGGTTCGACAAATCTGGATCTCTGCGCTCTCCACCAGCTTTAAGCTGAATTGGGATGCAACATCGGAGACATTCGTTCTGTTGAAGACAGGTGAATCCCTCCGTCCACTGGTCGCCCGGCTCATCAATGAACATCTTGGCGCAGAAGCCATTACACTATAGCCGCGATTCCACGATGGTTGCATCCCCCATGCGCATGACACTCTCCGTCGCCATCATCACGCGCAACGAAGCCGCAAATCTTCCGCGTGCGCTGGCCAGCGCGCGCTGGGCCGATCAAATTGTTGTCGTTGATGCTCACTCGACGGACACAACGGCAGCCCTTGCGCGGGCTGCTGGAGCGCAAGTCATTCTCCGCGACTGGACGGGCTTTGCCGCGCAGAAGAATTTTGCCATTGCCCAATGCGCGGGGGACTGGGTGCTCTCGCTCGATGCCGATGAAGAGGTGAGCGCGGCGCTGGCGCTGGAAATCCAAACGCTGCTCGCGTCGCAACCCACTGCGGATGCGTATACCATTCCGCGGCGCAATTATTTTCTTGGTTGTTCGCTGGCGTGGGGTGGTTTTTATCCCGATGCAAAGTTGCGGCTTTTCCGGAGCGGTACGGCGGCATTTGCTGAACGCGCTGTGCATGAAACGCTCCACTGCGAAGGCACAATTGGCCACCTGCGTGGCGATTTGCTGCATCACGCCTACCCGACGCTGACCGAATACATTGAGCACATGAATCGCTACAGCACGCTGGGCGCGGAAATCCTCGTCGCAGACCACTGTGTTTCGCGCAGTCTGCCAGCGTTCCTCTGGAATACGCTGCTCACGCCAGTTGCGACATTTTTTTACAACTACGTTGTTCGATTTGGATTTCTGGATGGCAGGGAAGGTCTGCTGCTGCATCTCTACCATGCCGCCTACACGAGCTGGAAATATGCCAAGGCGTGGGAGATGGGCCGCAATCAGAAATAATCGGTAGCGCTTGCCGTAGCGATCTTGCAGCGCCTTTTTCCAGAAACGTTCCATGCCAGAAACGCCCCGTGGAAGCTGCAATTTCCGGTGGTTTCAACGAACGGTCTGCTCCCCGGCTCCAGCACGGTTGCCGAAGCCGTGCCAGACACATACACTAAGGACATCGGTCACATGTCCGTGAATGCGTGAGTTTTCTTTTGACCGTCCGCGCCTGTAAGTGCGCCGACGGGGAGGTTCGATGCGGCGGTTTGCTTTTCTTGTAGTTCTCTGTACCTTGTCCCTACCTATCAGCGTGTCCCTGACCGGGTGCTACCTGACCGACTACGGACAAAATTTTTGCAGCGGCTATCAAAGCGGCCCCTCCTCCTCCGCCACGTCCACCATTGACCTGGAGCCGAGGACCTATGGGGTCTCGATCAATTATGGCGCCACCAACGAGGTGCTCACGCCCACGGCATATACCTGCAAAGGCGTTCCATCCAGTCTCAACAGTTTCACCTACGGCAGCAGCGATATGACCATCGCGGATGTCTCTCCCACTGGCCAGCTTTGTGGCGGCACCTGGAATCGGAACTCCGGCAATGGCATTGCCAACTTTACGACCTGTATTCCGACGAATAAAACCGGCATCGCGTATGTTACGGCCAGTGGTGGTGGCGCTACCAGTAATGTGGTGCCCGTCTTTGTGCATCCTCAGGTGACAAGCGTGGTGCTGACTTCTGGCGGGGCGGCAGAAAGTTGCGCGTACACCAGTAATCCCGCCAATGGGCAACCATCTCCGGTTACGGTTTGTACCCACGTTGACCCGTTGAACCCAGCAAATAACACTCCAGCGGGTTGCCTTCCTGCCTATACCCAGACGAGCTGCATCTCCCAGAACAACACGATACCGTTGGCGGCAACTGTCTGCACGGGCGGCGGAGCCTGCGCCGTGGGTTCGCCCAATGACATCACCTGCGCGGTCGGACATTTGACATACACACCGCAGGATCCGTCTGTCGTGACCGTGGATCAAAACGGCATCGCCACAGCCCACCAGCCCGGAGCGACCGTTGTTAATGCTACCGTTGCCCAAGCCTCCAGTTCCACGGGATATTTTTTCACCTGCCCGCCGAAAAGCATTGCTTTGACGGTCGGCAATACGGCAGCCACCAACATTACGGTCAACCAGACCAACATTCAGCCCTTGACGGCCACGGTGCTGGATACCAATAACAATCCGATCATTGGATTGAATCTCACTTACAGTTCTACGAATCTGATCAACATCAATGTAAACGGGACGGGCGTGGTGTCAGCTAATTTTCCGAGTGATGCGGATATCGTCGTGCAGTGCCTTCCAGGCACATGCAACCCAGCCCCGCAAAACCTGGTTGGGATGGTAGGAACGGGAATGCCAATCACCAGCAATCCCATCACTGTTCATACGCCGGGGCCCAGTTCCGCCGTGCTGTATCTGGCCAGCCCGCAGTCTTATGGATTTGTTCCGATTGATTTCCTCGTCGGCAATGTAACACTTCCCGTCAAGCTGCCCTATTTGCCGAACTCGATGGTGATGAACCAGCAGGGGACGGAATTGTACTTTGGCAGTGCGACGGAGATGATGATTGTCAACACGTTCAGCAGTACCCTGAGCAATAAGAGTCCAGCTCTTCCCGGCACAGTGCTGGCGGTATCCCCCGATAACAAGACCGTTGTTGTCCACGATCCATGTCGCAAACTTTTTTATCTGTATAACCCGGCATCGGGCACGTCGCTTCAATTTCCAGCGCCCGGCCCCACCATCGCTTGCGATGCGAATAACCAGCCGATCTATCCTGCCGGCGTGGTTAATCCTGTCTATTCGACGAGCAATCCCGGCGGAGAAGTCAATCCGCCGTATTCGGCGACATTTACGGAAGACAATCAGACGCTGTACATTACGTACTCCAATCCGCCCAGCGCCAATACGCCGAATGCGGCCACGCTGTTTGTTTACTCCCGATTCACGGGCTGGCACGCCTGCACGGACAACGGAAACAGCGTTGCCACAAATTGTCCTGTGAGTTCGCCCGCTACCACGCCCACCCCGGTACCCAGCAATACGATCACTGTTCCCGGAGTGGGGGTTTACGCCAGCACCGCAGGCGGAACACAGGCGAGCGCTTTTAGTTACTGCGCCGCTGGCCCCAACAATACATCCACCAATCCCAATACCGCATTGAATCCGACGAATTATTATCCGCCGGTTGGCACGATTACCGATCCTATAGATCAGGTGGCCAGCACCACGGATGGTCACCACATTATCGGCGCGACGGCCAATGTGGGCGCGGGCCTGCTTACCATTACGGACATCGACGTAACCATCCCTCCCGGAGCCTGTCCGTCGACAGGGAATCTGCAATTTGGCCCGGCCCCGAACATAGCGGGAACGCCATATACCGCCAGCCTGAACGTGCCGAATATCGCCAGTATTAGCCAGGTTTTGAACTCGCCGACTTCTGGGTTGGCCTTTGTGACCTTCTATCCGACGACGCCCGGCACCAGCAATAACACCATACTGCCCGCCTACAAGATTCCGCCAACCGGGGGGGCGGTCGTCCAGCCAGTTACGCTTGCGGGTACGACTCCGGGAGCGCCGATTGAGGGCGTCTTCAGTCCAGACACCAATACATTTTACGTCAGCACAGATCAGGACAATCTGGTTCACCTCATCAATACCACAGCACTGACGGATACCCAGCAGATCAATCCTGGACTGACCAATTCCAATAACCAGCCCGTTCCTGCTTTCTTTATGGCTGCCAAGCCGCGGCCCATCGAATAGAGCGCGTCCGCGCTGCGTATTCCACAGATAAAGGCCCTGCAATGTCGCAGGGCCTTTGTCTGTTCAGTGGATGGACTTCTTCTACTTATTTTCCAGCTTTGGCACCAACTGTTTCGCCGTGCGTGGCAGTGCGCGAGCAATCGTGTCCAGCACTCCATTCAAAAATGGAATGGATTCAGGGGCGGCGTAGAGCCGCGCGACTTCCAGAGCCTCATTGATGATGATGGGCAGAGGCGTGCCGGGATATCCCAGCATTTCTGCAATAGATGCGCGCAGCAGGTTGCGATCCACAGCAGCCATGCGATCCAGACGCCAGCGCTGGCTGGTTTGCTCCATCAAGCTGTCGATCTCTTCCTTGCGCTCGCAGGCAACACGAAAAATATCCTCCGCAAATCCGCGTGTGTCAGGATCATTCATTTCGCGGGCCTGCCAGAAGGTGCGGCGAACTTCATCGGGCGTCTGCTTGCCAATATCAGCCTGAAAGAGCATCTGCATGGCCAGTTCGCGGGATTTGCGGCGTTTCCCCATGTCAGTTTCGCCCTAGCGTAGATTTTGTAACTGTTACAGTTACAATCTTACGCTGAATGGAAACCATCTCAATGGCTGCAATCGCCGCTTCAAATCCCTTATTGCCCAGTTTCAGGCCTGCTCGATCCAGCGCCTGCTCCAGTGTGTCGCAGGTCAGCACGCCGAATGCGTGAGGAATGCCCGTTTCCTGCTGGCTTTGTCCAATGCCACGCGCCACTTCGTTGTAGATGGCCTCGTAGTGGGCCGTTTCTCCGCGCAATAAACAGCCCAGCGTCAGGATGGCATCCACCTGTTTCGTCTCCGCCAGCGCGCGCGCAGCAGCGGGAATTTCCCATGCGCCGGGAACCCGCGCGATGCGCAGGTCGTCCATTTTTGCGCCGCTGCGTAGCAGGCCGTCCAGCGCTCCCTGCAACAGGCGATCCGTGATGATAGCGTTCCAGCGGGCCACCACAATGCCAAACTTCATTCCCTCCGCCGTCAAGTCTCCCTCGATGGCCGCTGGCTTTTCATGCAGCGGATCTTCACGCTCCCAAAACGCGAGCGAGATTCCCGGAACTGGCTCCACTGTGAAGAGACGCGATTTCCAATGCGTTGGCTGAATCGCAGAGATAGGCTGCGTACCTTTTGGATCAGAATTGTTTTGCTCCAGCCAACGCTGCGCGACCGTGTGTACGGCCTCCAGGCTAGTCACTTCGACTAAAATTTCCGGCGTTGCCGGTGGCAGCCCTTGCACAAACTCCAAATTGCCCAGTGGAGCCAGAAAAGGCGCGCCGCGGTTTGCGCCGTCCACCCATCCTTTGCCCAGCTCAAAGCCCAGGGCAGAAAAAAAGCTGGTCAGCTTGTCAAAAATAGCTGAAGTGCTGGCGACACGCACCAGCGTAATTCCCTTGATCATAGTTCGATGGTACACCGCCAAACGCCGCCGCTGCTTTACTCGACTCTCGCGCAGTTGGTACACTCGCATGTTTTCCAACGCAATGTGTCCACGAGGCGTGACTGGAATGAACTTTGAAAATTTACTCTTCGAGGCACGGGATGGTTTGGCGTTCGTTACGCTCAACCGCCCGAAGGTTTTGAATGCTCTGAACGCGGCCACGCTGGCGGAGCTGGAGGTTGCCTTCATTGCCATTCATGAAGACGCTTCCATTCGCGCTGTTCTCTTGACGGGCGCGGGCGAAAAAGCATTTGTCGCAGGAGCGGATATTCAAGAACTGGCGTTGGCCGATGGCGCGCAGGGAAGGGAATTGGCGCGTCGCGGTCAGGATGTTTTTCGCGAGATTGAAGATTGTGGCAAGCCGGTGATTGCCTGCATCCACGGCTTTGCTCTGGGCGGAGGTTGCGAGTTGGCGCTGGCCTGCACGTTGCGCATCGCCAGCGAAACGGCCCGCTTCGGCCAGCCGGAGGTCAAGCTCGGCCTGATTCCCGGCTATGGCGGAACGCAGCGTCTGGCGCGGCTGGTGGGCCAGGGGGTCGCGCTGCAAATGATCTTGACTGCGGAGATGATCTCTGCTGCGGAAGCTCTGCGTGTTGGATTGGTGAACGAAGTTGTTGCGCCGGATCGACTGCTGGCGCGTGGCGAAGCGGTTGCCCGCGTCATCGCCAGTATGGCTCCGCTGGCCGTTCGAGCCAGCTTGGAAGCTGTCCATCGCGGCTTTGATCTTCCGTTAGACGAGGCGCTGCAACAGGAGGCAGCGCTCTTTGGTTTCTGTTGCGACACAGCCGATAAAGTGGAAGGAACACGCGCATTTCTGGAGAAGCGCGCGCCCGTATGGCAAGGGCGCTGACGACTCGAAGCGTATCCTTCAAGAGCCAAGGTTTCTCTCTCGCTGCTATTCTTGAGGAGCAATGTTGCCTTATTCTCGCCCACAATCTGTCATTCTGATGTTCGTATTGGCCTTTTGTTTTGCGCCAATGGGATGCTCGCGTTCTTCGGCTGCCAAGATGCAATCCTTTGCCCAGCCCTCCAAGGCGGCCAGCGATGCGGCGCGTCCCGACATTGCCGCCATTCCGCTGCCATCGAAGAATCGGTACTTGGCGGTGCGCGCGGAATCAGGCTGGCAGAATCCATTCATCAGCGTTGAAGACAACATGTTGTTGCTGCGCATTTACCTGCCCGACGAGAACACAAGCGCCACGGATGCGGGTGGCATCACGCGACCTGCGAATGCGCGCAAGCAGGAATTGAATATCCGTCTGCGCGATCTGCCCAGAGCGTTGGCTGCGCTGCCGGAAGGCTCCTGGCCGTATGGCCGCGTGGTGGCCGTGGCGGAGGGCTACGAGAGCAAGCAAGATCGCGCGCAGATTCGCCGCAATGTGGAAGTTACGCTCCAGACCTTGCGCGACCTTGGCGTGGTGGCGGATGAGTGGAATCCAAATTCATCCTCTCCCTTTCACTAAAGCCAGATATTTCTGTTCGCCATTCGGAACGCGACTTCTGTGGCTGCTACGATGAAGGACAATGGCAAACGGTGAGTTGAAGATTCTTTTCAATGCTGGTGGTAACGCTGCGCGACAGGCGTATGCGGCGACGCCAGAACAGTTACATGCATTGGAAAACGCGCTGCGGAATTCTGTGCGTGGCGATGTTCGTTTTGACACCGGATCGCGCGCTCTCTACGCCACGGATGCTTCCAATTATCGACAAGTTCCGCTGGGCGTGGTGATTCCGCAGGATGCGGAAGATGTGCGTGCCGCCCTTGCTGCGTGCAGAAAATTTGACGCGCCGGTGCTTACTCGCGGCGGCGGCACCAGCTTGGCGGGCCAAGGTTGCAACGTGGCTGTGGTGTTGGATTTCTCCAAGCATCTGCAAAAAATTCTCGAACTCGATCCTGCAAAAAAAATTGCGCGCGTGCAGTCGGGTATCGTATTGGATCGCGTGCGCGAGGCCGCAGAGATGCATCACCTGACCTTTGCGCCTGATCCGGCCACGCACAACCGATGCACACTCGGCGGTATGATCGGCAACAACGCCTGCGGCGTACACGCGCTGATGGGCGGAAAAACCGTGGATAATATCCACTCTTTGCGCGTGCTGCTTTATGACGGAACGGAAATGGAAGTGGGCGCGACCAGCGAAGAGGAACTTGCCAGCATCATCAAGCAGGGCGGACGGCGCGGGGAAATCTATGCCGCATTGCGCCGCCTTCGCGATCAATACGCGCCGTTGATTCGTCAGCGCTTTCCGCGTATTCCGCGTCGTGTCTCCGGCTACAATCTGGACGAGCTGCTGCCGGAGAATGGCTTCCACGTTGCGCGCGCATTGGTCGGCAGCGAAGGCACCTGCGTTACCATCACCGAGGCCACGCTGCAGTTGCGCGACAGCCCGCCGCATCGCGTGCTGGTGGGGCTTGGATTTTCCGATGCCTTTATTGCTGCCGATCATGTTCCTTTTCTGTTGGAACATCAGCCCATCGGACTAGAAGGATTCGACGGCTTGCTGATCGACGGGATGCGCCGCAAGCAACTTGCCGTGAACGACATTGCGCTGCTGCCCGAAGGACACGGCCATCTTCTGGTGGAGTTTGGGGGCTGGGGCGCCGAAGAAGCCGCAGCCAAAGCTGAGGCTCTGGTTGTAGCTTGCAGGCGGCTCACGCCCATGCCTACTGCGCGTATTTACTCCGCAGGAGAAGCTCGTCGCGTCTGGCATGTGCGCGAGTCCGCGCTGGGCGCGACCGTTTTTGTTCCCGGCGAGCCGCATGGATGGGAGGGATGGGAGGACTCGGCGGTTCCGGTGGATCGGCTAGGCGGCTATCTGCGCGAGCTTGCTGTTGTGCTGGAGCGCTACGGCTATCGCACGCCGCTCTATGGACACTTTGGCCAGGGATGCGTTCACATGCGCATGAATTTTGATCTGGAAAGCGCAGCGGGCATCCAAAAATTTCGCGGCTTTCTGGACGATGCCACCGATGTTGTCCTGCGGCATGGAGGCTCCATCTCCGGCGAGCATGGAGATGGGCAGGCTCGCGCCGCGCTGCTGCCAAAAATGTTTGGGCTGGAGCTAATGCAGGCATTCCGCGAGTTCAAGGCCATCTGGGATCCCACCAACAAAATGAATCCCGGAAAACTCATGGATCCGGTTGCCGTCTACCAGCCAGAGGAGAATCTTCGCCTGGGAGCGAATTTTCAGTTGGCTCCAACCTCCACGCACTTTCAGTTTCCCGCTGATGGCGGCTCCTTGTCGCACGCAACCATGCGCTGTGTCGGCGTTGGAGCCTGTCGCAAAGTGGACTCTGGAACCATGTGCCCCAGCTTTATGGTCACGGGCGAGGAGCAGCACTCCACGCGGGGTCGCGCGCATTTGTTATGGGAGATGTTACAAGGCGAGTTGCGTCCCGAAGGCTGGCGTAGCAAGGCCGTCAAAGATGCGTTGGAGCTATGCCTCTCCTGCAAGGCGTGCAAGAATGAGTGCCCGGTCAACGTCGATGTCGCCACCTACAAAGCGGAGTTTCTGGCGCAGTATTACAAAGGTCGCGTGCGTCCCTTGCATGCCTATGCCTTTGGCTGGATGGATCAATGGGCGCATCTGGCTTCGGTTATGCCGCACGCGGCAAACTTCTTCGGCCAGAATGCTTTTTTTGCCGCAGGCATCAAACAAGCGCTTGGCGTAGCGTCGCAACGCAGATTGCCAGCGTTTGCACAGAAAAACTTTCGCGCAGAAATGCTACGTCGCTCGCATACCCATTTGCCAACGGGGCCAAGCGATTCTGCTGTGCGAGCGAAGGCGTTTCTCTGGGCCGACACCTGGAACAATTATTTTCATCCGCAGACCCTGCACGCTGCCTGGAGCGTTCTGAATCGCGCAGGGTTTGATGTGCAGTTGCCACAGAAACACCTCTGCTGTGGACGCGCCTTGTATGACTTTGGAATGTTGGATCGAGCGAAGCGGTATCTGACGCATGTTCTTGAAGCAATGGCTCCGCAGTTGCAGGCGAAGACTCCGATTATCGTGTTGGAACCAAGCTGCGCCAGCGTCTTTCGCGATGAGATGCAAAATTTGTTTCCCAACGATCCTCGCGCAGCGCAACTTGCGCGGCAGACCTACTCGCTGGGGGAGTTTCTTGTTCATCAAGCGCCGCAGTACGCGCCGCCGTCTCTTGCCGGAAGAAGTCTTTTGCTCCACGGACATTGCCACCAGAAAACGCAGATGCAGGAGGAATTGTCTCTGCTGACGCGCACCGGCGCGACCGTCCAGACTCTCGACTCTGGATGCTGCGGCATGGCCGGCCCGTTTGGATTTGAGAAGGACAAATATGAGGTTTCAACGAATCTGGCCGAGCGCGTTTTACTGCCCGCCGTCCGCGCTGCGAAAAATGAAACAGTAATTGTTACAAATGGATTCAGTTGTCGTGAGCAAATTGCACAGATGTCGCCGCGCCGCGCCGTTCATCTGGCGGAAGTGCTGTGCGACACGCCACACTGCCGCTAATAACCATGCGCGTTGACGATGTTCCGCAAGGGTTCTCCGTTTAGATATCGCTGCATTTGTTCTGCGGCAAAGCGGTAGCCGCGAATGAAGAATCCCGGCGTGGAGCCAGCCACATGCGGAGTTAGAAAACAGTTTGGCGCAGCCCAGAGCGGGTGACCCTTGGGCAGCGGCTCTGGATCGGACACGTCCAGCACAGCGTGGATGCGATGCGCGCAGAGCGCTTGCAACAATGCGTCCGTATCGACGACAGGCCCGCGCGCTGCATTGACCAGCAAGGCTCCGGGCTTCATGTGGTTGAACATGGCAGCGCTCATCATACCTCGCGTCTCCGCTGTTAGCGGAACAATCAGGACGACAATATCAGCATGCGGCAGTAGCGTGGGCAGATCGGAAACTGGAGCTACGCTGGGCCGCGCCGACCGGGCCACGCGCAGAATCTCCACTTCCAAAGCCTTCAAGCGCGTTTCGATTGCGGCACCAATTCCGCCGTAGCCAACGATTAACACTGTTTTGCCAGCCAGTTCCTCGCCAAGAATGCGATAGGGTGGAGGCTCTTGATTGTCTGGAAATTTTCCTCCAACCAGTTGGCCGTCCCAGAATTCTTCCCGCTGGCGGTCGCGAAATTCTGGAAACCGTTTATAGGCGCTGAGAATGCCGCCCACCACCCACTCCGCAGTGGAAATGTCATGTAGCCCCTGTCCATCGCAGAGCGTGATTCCGGGCCGCACCCACGGCAACATCCAATCCACGCCCGCCAGCATGGATTGCACCACCTTCACGCCGCGTAGTCGCGCATGTTGCGGCTCGGCAAATTTTTGGTAGAGCGGCGGAATCCAGAAATCGATCTCGTGAATTTCACTCGATGTATATCCGAGTGGGATAAGTTGTACTTGCTCTGGAAACTCTGGCAGCCATGCGGGGGGAATGTTTTCAGAAATGCCGACACGCAACATGGCTTCATCTTAAATAGCCCGATGCGTTGCAGCAAACATATCCTACGGATTTGCCTGTTTCATGTGTAGGATATGCGTGCTGATATCCGGCCAGAATTCGCGGAAGATGTTGGTCAGGCCATCGCGTCCAAGTTGTTCCAGCCAGCGTTGCTCCGTCATGACCCAGACTCCGGAGGTGCCGGTTGCCGGATAGTAGAGATTCCCAAGCCCAGCCTGCGCGCCCTTGCCGACAACCTCTGAAAAATTAAACGTATTACTTCCGGCATCGTTGGGCGTAATAAAGAGGCGAGAAAGCGCATAGTAGGCCCGATACAGCTTGCGCCCGTGTCCCAGGGTGAAATAGCGCGAGTCCTCATGGGTGATCGTCGGCAGGAGAAAGTCCGTCATGTAATTACCCACGGCCTTGTCGGTAAACGAGCGCCAGTAGTATTGGCCATATCCAACCCAGCCATTGCCCAACGTCGGATAATCCTTTGCGACATACAAGGGGTAGGCATCCAACGCTGCAAAGGCAAATGCGGAGTAATCAAAGCTGTTGAATGTGGCGATCTTAAACTTCTCTTTCACCGTTGGTGGTGGCGGATGGATGTCCGCACTGACGGCGCGAAAGTTTGGCATCAGGCCAAGGATTCGTTTTGGTTGTTGGCCAAAGTCCGGCGGCGGCGTATTTGGTTGTACTCCTCCGGGCGTGGCGTATTGAATGCGATTGCCGCTGCCCCCCGGTGTGTTCTGCATCATCATGTTTTGATCCTGTTTTGCAGGAGCTTGTTTTGCTGGACTGGGCGCGGGTGTTTGCGCCGTGGACGGCGGCGTAAGTGGCGCAGATGGCGTCGGGGACGTGGAACTGGAGGAGGTCTGCTGGGCCAATGCAAAGGTTGGTTCCTCCGATGCCACGGAGGAGGAGTACGCCACGCTGGCCGCGTCCAGAGTCTGCTCCGTTGCTACCGATGCGTCGGGAGCATCCGGCAGTGTAGCTCCGCGCTGCTGCGCGGGAAGATGGGCTGCCAGGCAAATCAAGGAAGATACGGCGATGGTACAAAGTCTCTGACTCAAAGCAAGGGTTCCTAACGTAAAGCATGTTCTATGGAATAGAGCCTATCCCGATAAGACGCAATCAGTGGGAATTTTGTCTCTGCCCCAAGCGTTTTTTCTCGATTTCCGAAGGAACGCAAGGGATCGGATTCCGCCCCCAGGGGCAAGATGTATCTTTACATCACATCTTACCGGAAGTGTGTGTCGGAGCTGTTGCTCGGACGCGGAACAAGGGCAATCCCAACAAAGGAATCCTAGGGATAGGTTATTTTATTGAGGGAGCCAGACCTCTGAATGTATGCGTTCGGAATCCAAAGACTCTATGTGTATTTTGCGCGCTTTTTTCGTGATCGCATGTTTGGCTATTCTTTCCGGTTCTGCCGCGTTGGCAGAAAATTCTCCGGCGCCCAATTCATTTGTTTTAGGGCCAACGGGATTGGATCGTGGGTTTTACGACATGTACAACCTCGATTTCACGCAGGCGCATCACGAATTTGCAATCTGGATGCAAGTCCATCCCGCCGATCCGATGGGGCCGGTTTCGGATGCTGCGGCCTATCTGTTTACGGAATTCGCTCGCCTAGGCGTGCTGGACATCGACCTTTTTGCGGACGATACCAACTTTGAAAATCGCAACAAGAACGCGCCCGATCCGACCATTAAGGTCGCGTTTCAGCGTCAACTGGATCGGGCCAACGAATTGGCCGATGCAGTTCTCGCTGTGTCTCCACAGGATACGCGCGCGCTGTTTGTAAAAACGCTGGCCAACGGTCTCCATGCCGATTATGCCCAGATGATCGAAAAGCGGGATTTTGCCGGATTGAAATACACCAAGGCCGCCAGTAAATATGCAGGCCGATTGTTGGCCATCGCGCCGCAGGAGTATGATGCCTACCTTGCCATCGGCCTAGAAAATTACATTCTTGGATTGAATCCAGCGCCCGTTCGGTGGTTCCTGAAGCTGACCGGAGCGCAGACCAACGCCACGCTGGGAAAAAAAGATATGAATCTGGCTGCCAGCAAGGGGCATTATCTGGCTCCGTTCGCTCGGCTGCTTCTGGCTGTTGCGGCGCTGCGCGATAAGGACAAGATCAAAGCGCGGCAGATTCTCGCCTCTCTGTCCACGGAGTTTCCCAACAACCCACTGTATGCGCGGCAACTGGCGAAAATTCAGTAGTGTTGTCTCAGAATTGGCGCGAATGTTTGGGTACAACAAAACAGGGCGCGGAGTGACTCCGCGCCCTGAAAAGTACAGCGTTGTTTTTGATTTATGGGATGTAGTAACGGAACGAAGTCCAGAACATATTGTCATTGGCCTCCGGCTGTATGCCACCGAGACCCGACCAGAGTTTGCGCTGCGCGTAGTTGTACTGCATTCCAAAGACTAGTTTGCCTTTGCCTCCGCGATAGAAGTAGCGCGCGCACTTTTTGGCTGGTATACTGAGCTTGAAGGAGTGAAAATCACTTGTTTATTCTGGCTTGTCTCATCTTCTTGCTGCTTACGGTTGTGCCGTTAAACCTGTGGGCTGCTCCTATGACCTTTCCTGCCGCAGCCCCAATCTCTGCTGGTGACATTACATATCGTGAACAGCCACTCTATCTTTCCGGAACCCAATTCAAGCGGGACTTCAGTGCGGAGAGCGTTGGCATTTATGGCTTGAGTCACAACCTTGCTTTCATTCTGGAAGAGACCCCGATCCAATACAACCAGCAATCGGTTTCCAGTCCTGTTTTTCATACGCCGCATTCGTGGGGGCCTGGCGATTTGACCTTTCTGCCGCGATATACATTCTGGGAGCAAGATGGAATTGGGACAACCAACCGACTTTCTGTGCTGACAGGTCTACTCATCCCGACGGGGGTACATAACGAATCTGACAGCTATGGCCGTCTTCCATACAGCTTGCAACCGGGTACCGGAGCGTGGGGAACCAAAGACGGCTTAATTTTTACACGTCAGACTCTCAACGCCGAAGTTGACGGGTATGGAGGATTGATCCACCATACAGAGTCTCACGGCTATCAATTGGGAAACGAATATTTTGCCGACGATAGTTTGCAGCGCCGCATCGCGCCGAAACTAAAGGATACCGGAGTTCCCAACGTGGAAACATTCCTAGTGTTTGAAACAAATTTGTACATCAATGAAAAGGATCAGGAAACATCTGCTGCAGCTTTAGCAGCAGCCAGAGGAAATTCAAATGCAGCCAACAGTTTTACGATGCTGCCTTCTGCCCCAGTGGCACAAACAACCATAGCCGACCCGCTGCAAAGTGGTTCAATCCTCCATATGGTCGGCGGCATGAATCCAAACATGAATAGCGGTGGTACGCTTTTGCAGTTTGATCCGGGGATTCGCTTTGTCGGAAAGAATTGGGGTTTCGCTGCAGTGGCAGAGGTTCCTGGGTATCAGGATGTAAATGGAAATTCGTCAGAGAAAAACTACGGAATATTGTTGGTATATCGGCATGTGTGGTTTACAAGACACCACCTATGAAGTGTGTGCATGTAAATAAAGGCCAGCGATTCCAGATTGCCTAGGCGATCTATTGGGAATTTATTACATCTAAACTAATCAGAAGGGGAATGTACATGAAGGGAATCAAGTGGGTTTCTGTGGAAGCGATTACAGGGAAATTCATGGTGCTGGGGCTGGCAGCCTATTTTGTCGGTGGTGCAGCTTTGGCAGCAACTACTTCTGCGGCGGCATTAAAGGCGAAATATGAACGCACACTTCCGATGGTAGGCGGAGATGTGGCCGTGGAAGTCAAGGGTGTCGCCATACCCTTTACTTCCTTTGGAATTGTCCATCGCCTGAAAACGGTTCCCGGCGTTGTCGGCGTTCAGTTCAATCTGAAACAGGGCGAAGCTATTTTGCAATTGGCACCTAACGCGTATGTGACCGACAGCATGCTGCGTGCCGCCGTGAAGAACGCAAGCTACACGCCGGGGAACGTCAAATGGCTTTCGGAGACAGTACAAAGAGAGCATGAAGTAAAACAGGAAGCAGCGGAAAGCAATCCGGGTATTCCGGGTTCAGCAAAGCAAGAAAAATCAGCTTCTAAGCAAAAGAACTAATGCCATTGTGTCTATCCACGATAAGGCAAACGACAAAACAGGGCGCGCGGAGTGACTTTGCGCCCTGAGTTTGTACGGCTTTGTTGTTGATTTATGGGTGTAGTTATGGGATGTAGTAACGCAAAGAAGTGAAGAGCATCGGATCGTTCGCTGTCGGATCGCCACCAATTCCAGACCAGATTTTTCTCTGCGTATAGTTGTATTGTATTCCTGCGACCATTCTTCCTTTATCCCCGCGATAGAAGTTGTACCAAAACCCAATCGTCTCGTTGACGATGGCGCGGGTGTCATTGGCGCAATTTGCCTGACTTCCCGGCCCATACGGGGAAGAACTGGGAACCGTTTCCGTTTCGCAGCCACTGTTGTTGAACAGCGGAGAGCCATACCCAACCGGCTTTCCGGCTGCGTTGATGTAGGCGGCGCGACCAGCATAGTCCCCGCCATAATAATCATAAATATCCCACTTGCCGGGATGTATTTCTGCAGAAAGCATTCCAACAACATTGTGCAACGGGGCGAGAGTTCCGTCGGGATGAACCGTGGAATCCGGCAGGCCTCCAGCGCCATAACGTCCCATGCTTTGCCCATACAAACCGCGAATTCCAATGTTATACAACCCTTTATGGAAAGGTAGCCACGCGGCGGCCTCGATGCCACCGGCAACCTTGTCGTCGTTGTATGCGCCGACTGCGCTTGCAGGATTCACAGGGCTGGCGTTCGGATACACGCGGTCGCGCAGAAAGGTGGCAATACCAGCTACTTCATAATGTCCAAATCCTGGCTCAAAAGCCACCTTTGCGATCACATCTGGAGCAATGTTTAAGGAGTAGTTCGTTAAAGGATTGAGTTGACCACCGGGATTGCCTGCTGTACCAAGAACGAAGTTGTTGCTGAATCCTTGGCCAGCAAAGGTTGTCTGGGGGTTCTCCAATGCAAGACCGACAAACATTTTTTTGCCAAACATGTTTTGGTAAATGCGTATTGCATATTGCCGCGTCCAGATGAAACCCGGAGCGTAATTTGCGTCGATGGTATATGGGATCGCCTCATAGCGGTTTTCCATGCCGACGGTATTTTCCGTCAGGAGTGACCACATCTGGCCGCCAACTACAGTTAAGCCATTTACATTCTGGTAGCGCGCCCACACCTGGCGTAGCCTCAGATTGTAACTGTTGCTTTCATTTGCATTGGATGATGGGCCAGTTCCAAGAAAGTCTGTCTCGTAATAGCCCCCAATCGTGGCGGTGTTGTATTTTCCTTCCGCAGCCAGGGTGATGCGGGACTGTTGTGCCGTAGCTGCGAATTCAGATTGTTGGCCTAATGCGGATTTTGAAAATGGAATGGCAGTATATGGAGTCCCAATCCCACCTCCCGTTGCGCCTCGGCGCAACGCAGTTTCAGCCGCCAAGTATCCGCCTGGCGCGATGGAAACTCCCTTATATTCAATCGCAAGGGGATGACTCACATTGAGCCGCATTCCGACATCGTTCTGTCGGACAAAAAAGATGTCCGCTTTGGCCTGTTCCGCATCAGCTTTGATGCTTTGTATATTCTTCTGTAATTGTTGCAACTGTTGCAATTGCTTCTGTAGCAGATCAACCTGGGCCTGAAGCTGTTTGTGGATATCTTTGGCTTGTGACTTAATGCTCGGCTTCTCGTTTGCGGTTGCCTTCTTGGGTGCCGTCGTCGTGGTGCCAGACGGGTTCGTGCTGCTGGACTGGGCAAGCGCGATGCGGCTTGCGGCGGGGACAGCGGTTATACAACAGGCTAGAAGTAGTACTCTCAGCGTACTGGATCGAAAGTTCTTCATTGGGCCTCTCACTTGTCAATCTTCAGTGCCGGAATTCTGCCGATGGCAGCGGTCTTCCTGCGCTGTCTACAAGGATGACAGTCCAGGATGAACGTCCGGGAAATAGAACGTGAACATAAGATGAATTTATTGAAAATCGTAGGGATTCAGTGGGCCGAAAGGGGAATGGGAGGCAACCTTCCCTCAGGGGCTGAAGCCCGTGTTGTTGGGGGGGGGGGATTACGGACGGGCTGAAGCCCGTCCCCTTCACGGCTAAAACCGCGTCACTTCAAAGCGCCGACTTGTGCAGAGTTTCCCTAGGAAAATATCTTTCTGGATGGTTATGGCATGTTGCCAATCTGATAGTTCAGCGCGGATAGAGACAGCTCGTATTCATAGCGAGCGTTGATGTTCTGGATGGCCGCCTGCGTCTGCTGCAACTGCGACTGGCTCAATTCAACAATGGAACTGAGTCCAAGCTTATAGCGCGCCTGCGCTAGGTCGAGTCCAAGATTGGCCGCCTCCACCAGCTTTTCCGTCACGCCAATTTTTTCGTAAGAGGTGTTGGTTTCTAGCCAGGCATCGTTTACATTGCGCACCACGCGGTCGCGCAGATCGCGCAGTTGCTCCTTGGCCGCCTTGGCTCGCTGCGATGCTTCCGATGCCTCTGCCGTGTACAGGAACCCATTGAAGATGGGAACGTTCAGATCTGCGGCTACAGCTCCAAACCAACTGCTGTTGAAGAATTGGTCAGTACGAATCGGCGTTCCACCAAAGGCTCCGTTGGTTTTAATGGTGGGGAGTAACTGCTCATGTTGCGCACGGCTAAATTTGCTGGCAGCCTTCTGGTTATAATCGAGCGCCATCAAATCCGGGCGCTGTTGCAGCGCGAGTTTGACTAGAGCATCTACATCGGGCGCCGGCAGTGGCGGCGTTGCGCTGTCATCCACTAGTTGATAGTTCTGTGGATGGTCGTATCCCAGAACGGCAGACAAAGCATCCAAATCCTTCAGATACTCATTGCGCGCATCGAGCAGCAAAAGCTGCGCTCGCGCAAGATCCTGGTTGGCAAAGGCCAGATCAATGTCAGAACGCAGCTTGTTCTTTGTAAGCTCCGAGATCAAGTCCTGCGTATTCTGGCGCGTTTCCACCGTCTGTTGCGCGGTTTTTACCAGCGCCTCTGCCTCCAGCATGTTGTAAAAAACCTGGTCTGTGACTAATACGATGTCCAGTTCTGTGGCCATCGCATGCGCGTTCTGAGCCTTCTCATACAACTTGGAAGACGCGATCAGGTTGGAGGTATGGCCAAAATCCGTGATGAGTTGTTCCATTGTTACGCCGCCGCCAGCATGGGTTAACATGCGCGTTACGCGTAATCCATCCACGGAATAACGTCCTTCATTGTTTGCCTGCTCGGCTACCATGCCGCCGTAAAACTGTGGCAGGTATTGTGAGCGTGTCTCGCGATAGACCTGGTGCTGGGCAAGCGCAATCAGCTTGCTGGCACTGATGCGTGGGTTGTTTTTGATGGCAATCTGCTCCGCCTGCTGGCGGGTCAGAGAGATGGGCTGTCCCGACATGCCGGACAATGTCAGCGTTGCGGAAGCGTTCGGTGTGGACGATGCATCTGACGATGTACCTAGGGATGACGGTGATGCTGCGCTCCCTGCATTCGCCGTCGCGTTGTTTATGGACGTGCCTGTTGCGGGGGTGGCGCGCTGCTCCTGCTGAAGATTTTGCGCCAACAGAACTGCGGAAGGCGCATCGACCAACTGCGGCGCGCTGGTTTTTTGCGCGCCCGCGGTTGGAGCAGAACAACTGAGAGCCACGCCGACACATCCGGCCAGCCAGACAAGAGAGGTTTTACGACTCAGAGTTTCTCTCATTATGCGCGTGCCTCCAGATTCGGATGTTGCTGATCGTGCATATCGCCAGATTTTTCATGATTACGGTGGATCAAAAAGTACGCCGTGGGCACCAAGAAGACCGTGACGATACCGGAAACCGTCAGGCCGCCCAGAATGGCGCGGGCCAGCGGCGCATACTGC
>DAHXNK010000021.1 GCA_027365415.1 Acidobacteriaceae bacterium | reverse complement strand
TGACGATAGCATAAAGAACCTCACAAAATTGAAGTACAATCCCAACCAACTACTAGAACCAGATGCCAAAACAACTTCGCAGAAGACAAGGAAGACTCCATCCTGCAATTTCAGGACAAGATGGACTTGCCGAGGCGACGCACGTTGTTTGTCGTTTATAGCACGAATTTTCGTGCAATCCACAAATTATTTCATCGGCATCCCACGAGGGCACTTGGCAAGTAGGTTAACATTACTTGACACAAATTTCTCTACTTCTATCACGGGAACACCTTTGTTATGTGCAACAAAGAGAGCAGGTTAGAATCCAAATTCTCCATAGCGGTTGTGGCGCGGACTATACGCGCTTCCTAGCTGCTATTTTTTCTTTGGGACGGCTCCGGGAACCTTTCTTTTTGCCAGTTTTCGGGGTTTGGCGACTGGAATCCGCTTTTTGGCAGACTTCTTGGCTCCGGCCTTGGCTCCCAACTTGATTCCGGTCTTGGCTCCAGCTTTTTTCGCTGTCTTCACGACTGTCTTTTTGGCCATGCCAGAAACAGCGCCCTTTGTGGGTGCCGTTTTCTTGTGCGCACTCTTGCGCGCGGCGGCCACTTTTTCCACTAGGGATTTCTTCAACTCCTCCAGCGTCAAGGAGTTGGCCGTCTTGCGCAGCCGCTCAATGTTGTAAGCCGCGCGCTGCTCCACCGCGAAGATATGCACAACAAAATCCACATAATCGAGCAGAATCCATTCCGCCTGGCGATAGCCCTCAACGGAATGGGCATAAGTGCCAAATTCACGCTTCAGACGCAGCTCAATCTCCTGCGCGATGGCTTGGTTCTGGCGTCCATTGGCACCACTGCAGATCAGGAAAAAGTCGGTAAACGCCGCATCAGCGGGGTCGAGTTCGAGAACGCGAATGTCCTCGGCTTTTTTTTCTTCGCAGGCGGCCAGGGCGGCCAGCACCATACGGCGGGTATCGGATTTTGACATGTGTGCTGTGCGCTCTCCGGGCGCTTGCCTTATCGTATCGGGTTCATTCCCTGCTTGCCAATGCCTCGCCCACCCATTCCGTGGTGACGTAGAGGCCCGTTTTACGAATATACTCGGCGACCGGAGCGGGCAGCAGCGCCGTATCCCAGCGTTCGGCGGCGAGGGCTTGGCGCAAGGCCGTAGCCGAGACATCCTCCTGCAACTGCGGTAGAAACCAGACGTTCGTGCTGATCTCCTTGTCATGTTGCAGGCGGAGATACTCGCCGTGGACTGCATCCCATTCTTCGTTCACACGGATGTGGGCAGGCAGAGAGGACAGCGCCTTGGCCAGCGCGTGGCTGGGCGATTCTCCCAGTCCATAGCCGGGCCGCGCTGCCACAATCCAGTCGCAGAGCGCAAGCATCTGCTCCGGCTGATGCCAGTTGCGGATGTTCAGCCAACTATCCGCTCCCACCAAAGTGAAGAGCGAAGACGGCTCCCCGGTAATGTGAAGCAGCGCGCTCAGCCGCGCCAGCGTGTCCACGGTGTAGTTGGGGTGATCTTGTTGTGGGGAAGGAAGCAGCGGCGCATCCAGCAGGGAGGGAAGCAGGCGCGCATCGACCTGCGCCGCCAGCGCGGTCATCGCATACCGATGCAGAAAATCTGTCCCCGCGCGCGCTTTGAGTGGCTGGATACCGACAGGCGCCAGCAGAATCTGATCGAGCGAAAACGCCTCTGCCGCCGTCAGCGCAAAGGCCAGATGCCCGCGATGTGGCGGGTCAAAGCTGCCGCCAAAAAATCCAATACGCATGGCTCTTACTCCACTGCACTCATCTCCGCGCGCAGTTCGCGAACCTTCTCCCCAATAGCATAGCGCAGCGTGTCCACGCCTGCTCCTGTAACGGCGGAGATGGCATAGAAGGTCAGTTTGCGTCGCTTGGCCATTGCTTGCAGCTTCTTCAACTTCTCTGGATTGGCGGCATCGGTCTTGGTCGCCACCACCAGCATCAGCTTCTCATCCAGTCCGTGACCAAAGCTGGCCAGCTCGGCTTGAATCACTTTGAAATCCTCCACGGGATCAGGCCGCCCGCTCCCGTCCGATACATCAATGAGATGCACCAGCAGGCGCGTGCGTTCGACGTGGCGCAGAAATTGAATGCCCAGGCCCGCGCCGAGGTGCGCGCCTTCGATTAGGCCGGGAATGTCGGCGACCACAAAGCTCTCGTCATAGGGAGCCTCCCCCACCGTCACCACGCCGAGATTTGGCTCCAAGGTCGTGAAGGGATAATCGGCAATCTTAGGTCGAGCCGCCGAAATACGCGAGATCAGCGTGGATTTACCGACGTTGGGATAGCCCACCAGCCCAACATCGGCCAGCAGCTTCAACTCCATGCGAAGCTGGAATTCCTCACCTTCTCGTCCCGGCTCCGACTCTCGCGGAGCTTGGTGGGTGGGCGTGGCAAAGTGCTGGTTGCCGCGTCCGCCGCGTCCGCCACGCGCAATGATGACGCGCTCATCGGGGGTTTGGAAGTCGTGCAGCATCTCGCCGGTCGCTTCGTTGTAAACCACGGTACCAACGGGGACTTTGAGGACAATGTCCTCGCCCGCAGGGCCGGTGCAGTTGGAGCCTAAACCGTGCCCCCCGCGCTGGGCCTTGTGTTCCGGGTAATACCGAAAGTGAACCAGCGTGTTGTGGCGCTGGCTGGCTTCCAGAATCACATCGCCGCCATGTCCGCCATCGCCGCCCGAAGGGCCGCCGCGTGGAACAAATTTCTCCCGGCGAAAGGCCACGCAGCCATTGCCGCCATTGCCAGCCTTCACCCGGATTCGTACTTCATCAATAAACATTGCGTCTCATTTCGATTTTACTTTCCTAGTGTAGCCAACTCGCGGTACTCTCTGCGTACTATAGAAAAACATCCCGGAAGCGCAGGTTGTCCGGTTCCGGGCAAAGATCGACTGAATTTTGTGGACGGTTGCAAGTCGCTGTGTCGTCTATCGGCGATATTGAACCAGAGTTGTCAGGAGATTTCATGCTGCGCTTGGTTTCCCTTCCAGGGCGCAATCTGTTGTTTTTCTGTCTGTTGGGCTGGTTCGCCAGTGCGCTGGCAACGCTGCCTCTGCGGGCGCAATCCACCACGGGCGGACTTGGGGGAACTATCTTCGATCCGGCCCACGCTGTGCTGCCCAACGCGCATTTTTTTCTGACCGATGAAACAACCGGAGCCGTGCTAGTGGCTGTTAGCGACCACGCTGGCAACTACCGTTTTGTGGATCTGGCACCGGGCTATTACGGATTGAGCGCCGACGCGCCGGGGTTCGCGCTCTTCACTGCGCCCCACATTTTGGTGGAGCTGGGCAGGCAGACGCGGCTGGACGTTCGGCTGCGCCTCGCCTCCGCAAATGCAATCGTGCAGGTGGCCACCACGGTCGCTCCCTTCGTGAAAACGGGAACTCCTGGATTTTCCACGAACTTCACCTCCACCGAACTGCTCAACCTGCCCACGGACACCCGGCGCTGGTCGAGTTTTGCGCTGCTGTCGCCCGGAGTGGTCAGCGACCAGAGCGGCTTGGGACTCCTCAGCTTTCGTGGTGTCAGCGTCTTGTTGAACAACAACACGGTGGATGGCGCGGACAACAATCAGGCATTTTTTGCAGAGGAACGCGGAGGCGTTCATGCGCCCTACTCCATCAGCAATGGCGCAGTGGAGCAGTTTCAGGTGAACACCTCCAATTACTCCGCCGCGTATGGACGCTCCGCCGGAGGCGTCATCAATACCGTCACCAAAAGCGGAGGCAACGCGCTGCACGGCGAGGCATTTTTCTTTGACCGCAACAATGTTCTGGCCGCCACCAATCCCTTCTCGACCCTCACGACCACCATCCCCACTGGAGGCTTTGCCACCAACCCCACCAATCCCGTCGGAGATCGCCAGCAGATGGGATTCGCGCTCGGCGGCCCTATCAAAAAAGATCGGCTCTTCTGGTTTTATTCCTTCGACTACATGCGCAAAAATGACCCCGCAATCTCGCGCACGGGCAGTCCGCAAGCCATTTTTGCCCAGCCGCTGGCCGCGATCCCCGCCGGAAACTACCTTGGCTTTCCCATCTCCTGCACTAACCTGCCGCCGTATAATTCCAGTTCTTTTTATTCCAGCGTCTTTCAGTTTGAGGCGACGCAAGGTGCCTGCGAAGTCTACGATCGGCTGGATATGCAGAACTATTCCGCAGGGAATGCACAATATCAAAAGGGTCTGCAAATGGTTCTGACTCTCTCTGGACTGGTGCCGCGCACCGGAGATCAAACGTTGAATTTTTCCAAACTCGACTGGCAAATCAATGACCGAAACCGCGCGTCCATTGAGTACAACCGCATGGGCTGGAGTTCCTTCAACGGCGTGCAATCCCAATCCAACGCGCAGTACGGCCTGAACAGTTTTGGCAATGATGCTGAGTCCGTCAACTGGGCGATTGCGCGACTTACCAGCTTTCTTACAGAAGACATCGCCAACGAAATCCGCTTCCAGTACGGGCAGGAACTGGATGCAGAAACCAGTCCCACTCCTACTGGAGCTGAGGTGCCGCTGGCCGCCAATGCCTTCGGCTACGCGCCGGAAATGCGCATCGCCGGAGGCTCCAGCGGTGAAGGCATGGTCTTGGGCAATCCGGCCAAGCTGCCGCGCCCAGCCTATCCCAGTGAGAATCGTCTGCAAGTTACAGATTCTCTCTCCTGGGTTCGCGGCAACCATGTGTTCAAGTTTGGCGTGGACTGGGATTACAACCACGACATGCTGGACAACATTTACGGAGGAGTTGGCGCTTACACCTACACCTCCTTTGGTAATTTCATTGCAGACTACTATCACGCCGTAAGTGGATTGGGGCCACCACCACCATCCACGTACGTTGATACCTATGCTGGATTCTCGCAGAGCTTTGGCCCGCCCGCCTTCTATCTAGTTACACAGGATATCTCTGGCTTTGCCAATGATGAGTGGCACCTGCATCCGCGCCTTACTCTGACGCTGGGCATCCGTTATGACTACGAGCGCGTTCCGCAGGCATTCCTCGCCAATCCGCAACTTCCCCAGACCTATAACTCCCCCGATGATCGCAACAACCTCGGACCGCGTGTCGGGCTGGCCTGGGATCCCTTCGGCAAAGGCCATACCGTCATTCGCGCCGGGACGGGAGTTTTTTATGGGCGCATCATTAATGGCACGCTTTTTTCCGTGCTTACCGGTTCCGGCTCTCCGCAGAGCCAGCGCACCTATCGTTACTCTTCGCCCACGATATTTGGAGCGCCGCAATTTCCCAACGTCGGCACCAGCGCTCCCACAGGAGGAGCGATTGCCTCTTTGCCCAGCGCGCATTTTTTTGCTCCGGGCTATCAAGCCCCGGAGTCCGTGCAGGGCGACCTTATGCTGGAGCAGCAGATTGGTGCCAATACTTCGTTCTCCATTTCCTACCTCACCAGTCTGGGCTACGATCTGCCAAACTTTATCGATACCAACATCGACAACGCTACGGTTGGCTTGCTGCGCTACACCATCGACATTCCTGGCCCGCCGCTGGGCAAGCCCAGCCCGCTGCCACAAGGAGCTATCTACACCACTCCGCTCTATACTTCCATCCGGCCTAACTATCTCTATAGCAACATCACGGAGATGCTCAGCAATGTAAGTTCCAACTACAACGCAGGTGTTTTCCAGATACAACATCGCACCTGGCGCGGCCTTGCCTATGGCATGAACTATACCTTTGCCCACGCGCTGGACTACGACCAGAATGAGATGCTCTACAAATCCCCCACGAACATTTTGGAAGCAAACAATATGCGGCTTAACTATGGAAACTCCGATACTGACGTGCGTCAGCGTCTGGTCTTCCACGGAACATGGTGGCCCTTGTGGCATCGAAAAGGCTTGCTGGGCAAGCTGGTGAATGACTATAGCTTTTCGCCTGTCGTTGCATGGCAGACGGGCCTGCCCTACACGCTGGGCGTGGGTGGGAATGCGCCGGGCGGCGCGTTCTTTGGCATCAATGGATCGGGCGGCCCATCGCGACTCAACATTTTCGAGCGCAACAGCTATCGCTTCCCAGCCACGCAAACAACCAGCCTGCGCGTCTCCAAGAACATCAGCTTTGGCAATCGCACTTCTCTGGAGATGATGGCCGAGGCTTACAACCTGACCAACCACACCAACATTACTGCCGTCGATACGCTGGGTTATACCGCCTGCTCCACGCCGATGATGCAGGGCTGCCCGGCACAATCCACCACAGCGCATCCTTATCTGGAATTCAATCCCACCTATGGCATGGCCACCAACGCCAACAGTAACTCCAACTACACGCCGCGCCAGATTCAGTTGGCCGTAAGATTGAAGTTTTAGCAAAGTGCACCCCGAAGAAAGGGAAGCATGCAGAGAATCAGAAAACCCTTGCCAGGCATGGAAGGAGATTCTGGTCACACAGATTGAATGGGAACGCGCAACGAAACGAGCAAAAACTTTTGCAGCGCGTGCGCCCAAGGCGATCGCTGCGCGGCACGACCGCCGTCTGGATCGGGTGATTGTTCACTTCAACACCAATCTCGATATTGCATTTTCTCCCCGCGATGCGCAGGGATTGGAAGGTGCCCGGCCCTCGCAACTGGAAATCATCGAGATTACGCCGTCGGGATTCGGCATTCATTTTCCAAAATTGGATGCTGATCTGTATCTGCCTGCGCTGCTGGAAGGATTTCTTGGCTCAAGAAAATGGATGGCTCGCAGCTTGGGCAGCGCCGGAGGAAAATCGAAGAGCACCGCGAAAAAACTGGCCGCAAAAAGCAATGGCAAGCTGGGTGGACGACCAAGGAAAATTGCGGTTGGGTAGATATTTCTGGATTTTTGTTGTTGATATGGCTAGCTGGAATCCCAGTCTCAAAATCGAGACATGGGGCACACAATTTCATGCTCAATCTCGCGCGCTGAGACTTGCGCCACCTGCTTTCAAGAAAGGGAACTCCCGCACGCATATGCGCTCAATTTTTTCTCGTATTTCCTCGTCGCCATCATTGTGTTTGGCAAGACATAGGTAAAAATTCTGGCCTTCGTTTTGCGCATAGACTATCCATTCTCCGGTCATTTTTCCTTCGCTTCTTCTCCTTGCAAGATTGTTCGTGAGAACATCATTAACAATCTTCGGCACATCTTCTTTTGTGACAAACCTCTCTTCGCCAGCAGATTTAGCTTCCATGATTTTTTCTTGAAAGAACGGAATTCCATATTCATAGAGTGCGTTCTTTACGTTTTGAGCCAATGAGGCAACATCTCCATTCATGTAATGCTTGTGCCAAAGACCTTCAAGATGGGAACCCCTGAATGGTGTTGCTGGTTTGGTCTTACTAACTCCTTGCTTCTCAAGTGACTTGATCTCGTCGATGACCGTGAGCGGATACAGCCCAAAAGACTGCGTCCCGAAGAACAGGTCTAGTAAAATTTGCGAGCTACACCGTTCATTTAGGATGCCATCATGATTTAGCGCCAAATAAAATGCCTGCATCCGCGCATAAAAAGGAGGATCACTTATTTCCATTGCACGCAAGATTTGTGGCATCAGATTAATACCGCCCCACACATTCAGAGTCTCGTTACAAGAGAACTCCAGTTTTTTCACAACCGAAGGCGACTCTAGCGGGTTCCCCTGAATCTCGAAAAAAAAACTATCCTCGTTTTTCATTTTCACTCCCCCCTTATCTGGGTGGGTGGATTCAAGGTACAAGTGCCGGGTGCCCAGGTCTCGATTTTGAGGCCGGGGCATTACAAGCATCAGGCGAATCATTCTACGATTGTCGCGCCAGTATTCTCTGGATTCTTCGCTTCGCTCAGAATGACCCTTTTGATTACGCTCTCTGCACCTACAAGCTGACGGACTTTTCTTCCAGTAGCTTCTTTGTCTTTGCGATGAAGTCGTCGAGCGCGATAGAGCCTTCGTCGCCTTTGCCGCGGGTGCGGACGCTGACGGCGTTCGCAGCCGACTCCTTATCGCCCATGACCAGAACATAGGGAATCTTCTGCATGGTGAGGTCGCGGATTTTCGCGTTCATCTTTTCGTTGCGTTCGTCCAGCACCACGCGCAAACCTGCGGCCAGCAACTGCGCCTGAACTTGTTTCGCGTACTCGACATGCTTCTCGCTGATGGGCACCAGACCGACCTGCACCGGAGCCAGCCACAGCGGAAACGCCCCGGCATAATGCTCGATGAGCACGCCAAAAAATCTTTCTACGGAACCGAAGAGCGCACGATGCACCATTACGGGCTGATGCCGCTCACCATCCTCGCCAATATATTCCAGTTCAAAGCGCGCGGGAAGGTTGAAATCAAACTGCACTGTCGAAAGCTGCCACAAACGGCCCAGAGCATCGACCAGTTTGATGTCGATCTTCGGCCCGTAAAATGCCGCCTCGCCCGCAATGGTCTTGTAGGGAATGCCTTTGCGCTGCAGGGCGCGTTCGAGCGAGCCAATCGCCAATTCCCATTTGTCGTCCGTTCCGGCGTAGCTCTTGCGATCCTTGGGATCCCAGGTGGATAGCTCGACTTTAAATTCCGAAAACCCAAACGTCGTCAGCACGGCCTGCGCAAAATCAATGCAGGCGACGACTTCATTTTCAATCTGTCCCGGCGTGCAGAAGATGTGCGCATCGTCCTGCGTAAAGCCGCGCACGCGCAGCAGCCCGTGCATCGTTCCGCTGCGTTCGTAGCGATAGACGTTGCCCAACTCCGCCAGCCGCACGGGAAGGTCGCGATAGCTCTTCGGCGAATTTTTATAGATGAGAATATGACCGGGGCAGTTCATCGGCTTCAGTCGATAGTCGGCATCGTCCAACTCCATCGGCGTGTACATGTTTTGCGAGTAAAAACCCTCATGCCCGCTGATCTTCCACAGTTCCTTGCGCATGACGTGCGGCGTGTAGACCAATTCGTAACCGCGACGGATACATTCTTCGCGCATCCAGTCTTCCATCGTTTTGCGAATGATGCTGCCCTTGGGATGCCAGAAGATGAGACCCGCGCCAGCAATCTCCTGAATGGAAAACAGGTCGAGTTGCTTGCCCAGCACGCGATGGTCGCGGCGCTGTGCTTCTTCGAGTCGCGCAAAGTGCTCGTCCATCTCCTTTTTATTGAAGAAGGCGGTGCCGTAAATGCGCTGCAATTGCGGATTTTTCTCATCGCCGAGCCAGTACGCTCCTGCAAGATTGAGCACCTTGAAGGCTTTGACGCGGCCTGTCGAAGGTACATGCGGGCCACGACAAAAATCGACAAACGCGCCGTTGCGATAGAGCGAGATTTTTTCTCCGGGTTGCGTGAAGCGCTCGATGAAATGAACTTTCATGAAGTCGTTGTCGGTTTTGAAGCGCGCCAGACCTTCCTCACGCGGTTGCAACTCGCGCAGAAATTTTTCATCGCGCGCGACCACCTCAGCCATTTTTTTCTCGATGCGCTCTAAATCCTCCGGCGTAAAAGGAGTGGGGCGATAGAAGTCGTAGAAAAATCCGATGTCCGTGGCCGGGCCGTGGCCGAGCTTGGTCTCTGGAAATAATTCCAGCACCGCCGTCGCCATCACATGCGCGGCGGAGTGGCGGACGACACGCAAGGACTCCGCATCTTTTTCCGTCAGCAGGCGTAGCGCAACGTCTTCATGTAGGGGCTGCGAAAGATCGACAATCCGTTCCGCGCTTGCATCTTCCGTCGCATACATGGAGGCTTCGCTGTGTGCCTCGGTTTCTTTTATCTCCGCCGGAGGTGCCACATGCAGAGGACGAATTTGCGCTGCAATCGCCGCAGAGGCCAGTCGCGGTGAGATGCTGTGGGCAATGTCAAAGGGCGTGGTGCCTGCGGGAACCGCGCGCGCGCTGCCATCGGGCAACTGCACCTGAATCGTTGTCGAAGATGTGTTCATAGTTTTATTTTGCAGTGCAATCTAAGTTTGAGGATAACTGGATTTGTTGTGGCCCATCGCGCAGGATTTCATGCAGGCGTTTACTGGGATTGTTTCTTTGCAAAATTCCTGCTCGACAGTATGCTGATTCCGATGATGCCTGCGAAGAAGATACCCAGTGCTGCATCGCCTCCGCTCGAAACTTTTCCGACCCGAAACAGGATGTACCCGACGACCAGATTCAATAGTGCCCAGACAACGTTCACTGTTGGAGAGGACAATCCTTTTCCGGGAGGGTGAGCGAATGGCGTTGGAAAGCGATTCCCGGAAATGCCATGCACGAAATGAGGAACGACATTCGCGAGGAACATTCCGGCGAAGAAACAAGCAAGGTAGTTATACCAATTCACTGCGGTTTTCCTTTCGACTGTATTCGCTAACCCAGCAACTTTGCCGCTTCTTTGGCGAAGTAGGTCACGATGAAATCGGCACCAGCTCGGCGGATGGAAAGCAGGGATTCCAGCATGGCGCGGTCGCGATCCAGCCAGCCACGCGCAAAGGCCGCTTGCAGCATGGAGTATTCCCCTGAAACCTGATACGCGCCCATCGGCACATCGAAGCGGGCACGCGCCTCGTGGATTACGTCGAGATACGGTAACGCGGGCTTCATTAGAACCATGTCTGCGCCCTCGGCCAAGTCTTGTTCAATCTCGCGCATAGCTTCGCGGAGATTTGCGCCGTCCATCTGATAGCTGCGACGGTCGCCGAATTGCGGAGCCGAATCCGCAGCCTCACGAAATGGCCCATAAAAGGCCGAGGCGAATTTTGAAGCATAAGAAAGAATCGGGGTCTGCTCCAACTGCGCGGCATCCAGCGCGGCGCGGATGGCAGCCACGCGGCCATCCATCATGTCTGACGGCGCAACAATGTCCGCGCCCGCCTGCGCCAGCGAGACGGCAGCCTTCGCAATCAGTGCGACGCTGGCATCATTTTCAATTTCGTAGGCTTCTGCGCGACCAGCGTGCTTTTTCACCACGCCGCAGTGGCCGTGCGAGGTGTACTCGCAGAGGCAGACATCGGCAACCACGACCAGCGAATCCAGAGCGCGTTCTTTTTTGATGGCGCGAATCGCCTGCTGCACGATGCCGTTGGTATCCCATGCGTCGCTGGCTTGCTCGTCCTTGCTCTCTGGCAGGCCAAAGAGCAACAGCCCGCCAATGCCCAGTGCGGCAGCTTCCTTGGCTTCGCTAACGATCTGGTCAATCGGCAGATTGAAGACGCCCGGCATGGAAGAGATTTCGCGGCGCGTGTCTTCTCCGGGGCAGACAAAGACGGGAGCGATCAACGCGCCAGGATGCAGCCGAGTTTCGCGCACCAAGGAGCGGAGAGCTTCGGTGCGGCGCAGTCGTCGCAGACGGATTGCAGGATAGGCCATCGTATCCATCGTATCTGGCCGTATCTGTAGATGCCAGCGCGATGCTATCTCTGGCTTTTCAGACGCAGCCTTGCGAGCTGAAAATCATTGGCGACCGAAGCGATAGACCACGCCCATCAGGAAGCCCTGATTGTGTTGAACGCTGCTGGAAAAACTCTCAATCAACATTTGGGGCGAGAAGCGTACGGCTAGGCCGGGACTCAAGTTGTAATCAATGTGGATGCTGGCAATGCCCCCCGGAACCACATCGGGAGGATACATGCCCACCAACTGGGGCTGAAAGCCGTTGGTATCCGCGTCGAAGTAGCCATAGACGATGCCGCCTTGCAGCGCTGCGCTAACGGCGAAGTGCTGCCCCCGATAAAAACGGTATTGCGGCCCCGCTGTAAAGGTAAACACGCTGAAGCTGGCGTTATGAATGTCATAAGGATTGTTGATGGTGATGGCAGTGGAGCCATAATATCCGCGCACATCGCCGGTGATGCCCCAGCGCGGAGTCAGAAAACCCGCCAGTCCCAATTCCCAACCGCCAGTTCCAGCGTTGTGGAGGTACGGCCCCGGACGAAAGCGCAAGTACATGCCACCCGTATAAATCTCGAATCGGTGGCTGTAGGTATCCTTGACCACCTGCTGGATACGTCGCTGGCGACTCTGCGCCCGGCGGGTCTGCATTTGTCGAATTTCCAGCCGCCTTTGCTGTCGCTCCTGCTGCCGCGTTTGTGGCTGTGGTGTTTGTGACGGCGCTTGCTGCGATTCCTGCGCGCGCAGGTTGGAAGCGAAAAGCGCCATCAGCAAAACGAGCAGGCAGAGGCGAAGGGCGAATATGAGCGGAGCTTGGAACCTGCCGCGCGCGACACGTGCGCCAGCAGACCCGACGGTTTTTTCAGACAACACGATTTTCTCCTAAACTCCATTAAATCATTTGCAGCGCGTATTCTGGGCTGTACTCTGTTTTTGACGGTTGCGGCGGCCCTGAATCCCAACCGTGGCGACATTCTTTAATCCACTGGAGGAAATCGTGAAACATCTTTTGCTCGGCGTAATCCTCGGCCTGCTGCTGGTGCCCGTGGCAGCCTTGTTCTATCTTAAATTCGGAAACCCACCTGTGGCGGTTGCCGACAAGCCTTTTCCGTTTGAAAAGCGGATTGTCCATATTGCGCTTCATGCAAGAATTGCGCGGGATATGCCCCAATCTATCCCGCTGCAACCGACAACGGATACTTTTCTGGCCGGGGCGCAAGTCTATCGCCAAAACTGTGCGGCTTGTCATGGCCTGTACAGTTCGACCTCGACCTTTGCCCAGCATATGTACCCCTGGGCACCGCCGTTGTGGCAGGTGCATGGAACGCATCGCCATGTAGGAGTCAGCGACGATCCGCCGGGCGTGACCTACTGGAAGGTGGACAACGGCATCCGCTTGACCGGAATGCCCTCCTTCAATCAGATACTGACGCCCACGCAAATGTGGCAGGTGAGTCTATTGCTGGCAAACGCGGATAAGCCCATGCCCCAGCCAGTCATGGATATCATCAGCAAGCCGCTGGTGTTTTAGGGTGGCTCTATGCAAGTAGGAATTTTGGAGAGGCGTGGCTGTAGCTGTGAAGGGGACACGGCTCCAGCCCGCCTCCTTCAAGTTAAATTCCAATTGACCCGCTGCCCCGCAGGGTCGCCAACAGGAACTCTGTTTACGGCTTGAAATTTCCCCAGATCGCTTGTTTTCGGGCGGGGTCGGAGACCCATAGAACCGATTCTGGATTTTCGACGAATTGCTGATAGATGCTGCGCTTCGACACCAACCCCAGCTCCGGGTACGCGCGCGCAGCATGTACATCCAACGGTCTGGCTTGATACGAGAGGTTTGCTTTCCACTCGATGGCACCACATCCATTGCAATGCTATAGACGGGAGGCAGGCCGGAGCGCGTCGCCGATGCTCTGCCAGCCAGCAAAACAATCCGTGTCGCTGTCCGTTACGCAGACGAAAGGAAAGCGGTCGTAATTGGAATGAAATGGGTTGGACGGGACTGGTTTCAAATGAAAAGCTCCCGAAGCAACGGCACGGCACCGTAAAGAGCCGCCGAGGTTCCAAGCGCTGCGGGCCGGATCTGTGCGGCACCTCGCGGATTCCATGCGTGGCGCGTTACATGCGCGCGGATGACAGGCAGGATGTCTCGCTCTCTGGCCGATATCCCGCCGCCGAACAGCAGCACCTCCGGCGAGTACGCGTGAATCAGTGCGACGGCCAGCACGCTCCATATCTGACAGCAGCGCGCCAGCACCTCCGTGGCTACGCGGTCTCCCCGGTCTGCGGAAGCAAACAGGTGGGCAAAGTTAATCGTTGGCGCGGAGGCCAGTCCGCTGCCTGAAAATCCGGGCCAATCCCGACAGATTTGTGGAAGCGCCCAAGTGGAAGCCTCTGCCTCGGCACAGCCGATGTTGCCGCAGGTGCAGGCGCGTCCCTCAAGAACGACGGGAAGATGACCGCCGAGACAGCCCGCCTGATTGTATCTGCCGCGCAAAGGCTGGCCAGCGATCATGGCTGCAGCGCCAATACCAGTGCCGAGCGTAACCAGAACCGCATCCTGAGCATCCACGGCTGCTCCCGCAAAATGCTCGCCCAGCAGGGCGAGGCGGCAGTCGTTTTCTATGGCAAAGCGAAGACCAAATTGCTCCTTCGCCCAACGCGGCATATCAAACTCGACGGCATCGTCGAACTTGGCATTGGTGGAGATCACGCGCCCACTGCGTGAATCGACGAATCCCGGAAATCCCAGCACAAGGCCAGCACAATTTTTTGCGGAAACGCCAGCCTCGCTCAGCACGTCTTGCATCAGCTTCTCCAGAGCGGGAAGCATCGGGCGCAAGCCCGACTTATCTATTGGAAGAGTCTGCTGCGCGATGAGGGTTTTATCTTGCGCCAACGCGCAACTGGCGTGTGATCCACCAAGTTCAAGAACAAGAGCAAGCATTCAACTATCCTCTGGGAACCAGAACATGGTTTCCGTTGCGTGCCATCATGCGCGCGCTGAAGCCTTCGCGCTTAGTGGTTTCGTAATCGTGCCTAGCGTCGCTCGGCCAACAGGCTAAAAACCAGCGGCACGCTTCCGGTATTCGCCGCGATTGCGCAGCCGATGGAAATGTCCCCTGGTCATGGAGCATGCGTCGCCAAATTTTCCTAGCTGAATCGTCGTGCTGCCCCAGAAAAGACAGTCCTCAGTCCCCTCGATAGGTAAATGTATCGCTACATTTCGCCCAATATCCCGCCCAGAAGGTCAAGATATTCTGACCTGTTCGCGGTGATCCCGATCATAACATTGGAGAAACTATGGAAGTAAATGGACATTCCGTCTTCCCCAGCAAAGAGCGGGGAACACCTTCGAGAGATTTGCCTTTGCAGGCCAGGATTGCGGTGGAAAGATGATCGGGCGGTAAAATGGCTGTTGACAGGCGGAAATATTTCCTTTGAAACATCCTATTACTTCCACTACGTTTCCGAATGCCCTCACCGGCGGCAGCCGTTTTGTGCGCGCCTGCCTGCGCCTGCCTGTAGATTGCGCTCCAATATGGTTTTTGCGTCAGGCGGGGCGCTATATGCCGGAGTATCAGGCGGTGCGGCGCGAGCATTCGCTGCTGGAAATCTGCAAATCGCCCGATTTGGCTGCTGAAGTGACCATCACGGCGGCAGAAAAACTCGATGTCGATGCGGCCATCATCTTTGCCGACCTGTTGCTGCCGCTGGAGCCGATGGGTCTGGACTTTACCTTCCAGGCCGGGGAGGGGCCGATGGTGCATCGGCCTGTCCGAAGCACGGCGGACATTACGGCGCTGCGCGTGGATCGTACAGCGAATTTGGGCTATGTGTCCCAGGCCATTGAGCGCGTGGCCAAGCATTTTGGCGAGAGCAAGGGGATCATTGGCTTCTGCGGCGCGCCATTTACGCTGGCCAGCTACATGATCGAAGGCGGCAGCTCGCGCAATTACATTGAGACCAAGCGGCTGATGTACTCCGATCCAGGGGCGTGGCAGGCGTTGATGGAAAAGCTGGTCACAGTGCTGGCGGAGTTTGCGCGCCAACAGGTGGATGCTGGTGCCGACGTACTGCAAATCTTCGATAGCTGGGTGGGCGCGCTTTCCGTTACTGACTATCGCGAGTTTGTTTTGCCGATGACAAAAATTCTGGTGCAGCAGGTGCAGGCGATGGGCGTGCCTGTAATCTACTTTGGCGTGGATACGGCGATGCTGTTGCCCAGTATGCGCGAGATTGGCGCGGATGTGATTGGCCTGGATTGGCGGACGCCGCTCGATGCGGGATGGAGCGCGTTGGGCCACGGCTGCGCGGTGCAGGGAAATTTAGACCCGATCACCCTATTTGCGCCGGAGACGATGCTGCGCGCGCGGGTGGAGGAGGTTCTGCGTCAGGCCAACGGACGCGCCGGACACATCTTCAACGTTGGGCATGGCATTGTGCCGGGAACTCCGGTGGAGAACGTGCAGCGCGTGGTGCGATGGGTGCGCGAGATCAGCGCGGAGATGGCCACAGTCGGCGAGAGCGGCAAGCCATGATCGCCGGAAGCGAAACCGCTGCGGAGAAATCGGCGCAAACTCCAAAGCGCGCCGTGCTGCTGCTGGCGCATGGAACTCCAGAGACGGTGGAAGAGGTTCCAGAGTATCTGAGGAATGTCGTCCGTGGGCACGCGCTGCCGCAGACTGTGGTCGAAGAGATTCAGCGTCGCTACGCGCAGATTGGCAAAAGCCCGCTGACGGAGTGGACGCTGCGGCAGGCGGAGTTGCTGCGGCAGGCGCTTGGTGTGTCCGTCTATGTGGGAATGCGCAACTGGAAGCCAACCATTGCGGATGCTGTCCACGCCATGCGCGACGAGGGCGTGACCGAGGCTGTCGCGATCTGTCTGGCACCGCAGAACTCGCGCACCAGCGTAGGACTCTATCGCCGCGCAGCCTATGGAGAAATTGGAGACACAGTACGCCTGCACTTTATCGAGTCCTGGGCAGAGCATCCCCGGCTGATGGATGCCTTTGCTGAGCGGCTGCGTCCGGTTTGGAAGCAAGCTTGCCACGCATCGGGCGCGAAGATTCCTGTGCTGTTTACAGCGCACAGCGTTCCCTGCCGGACGATTCAGACTGCTCCTGTCCAGACCTTTCCTGCCCAAACCCTGCCTGCCAAAATTCCACCTACTCGCGCACCGCAGGAACCGGATTCCTCCCCCGACCCATACGCGGTGGAGGCCAAGCGCACCGCTGCGCTGGTGGCTGAGCGGCTGTCCAGCGAAGGATTGACCGAGCGCGATTGGTTTTTCGCCTTCCAGAGCCAGGGCATCTCCGGCGGCCCGTGGATTGGGCCGACCGTGGAAGAGACGCTGCAAGCCATCCGCGACGAAGGCCACGCCGGAGTGGTGCTGCAACCCATCGGTTTTCTCTGCGACCACGTTGAAATTCTCTATGACATTGACATCGCCTTTCAGTCGCTGGCGAAGAAGATTGGATTGAAGCTCTGGCGGCCAGAGTCGCTGAATGCCTCGCCGCTGTTGATGGAGGCGTTGGTCGATCTCGCCGCGCCCTACTTGAGCGGACGGCGAGCAAAGTAGAAGAGCGAACTGGCAAGCAGCGCAAACATTCCCACGGCAACCCAATCGTGGTACAGGGGATTGTGTGGGGACATCTGGAGGAGATCGTATCGTCCAGTGGCCGATTCGTAGAGCCGGAGAGCCACGCCCAGCAGCCCGACCACGCCTCCTGCGGCAATCAGGCCGCTGGCGTAGAGCGATCCGGGGCTGATCTCGTTGTTGGTTTCCTCCGCGTCGTTTGTGCCGCCATTTCGCGCCACGGCCTGATCGACCATCCAACGCACAACCCCGCCGCAGAAGATGGGAAGCGTTGTCGCAATGGAGAGATAGAATCCCACCGCAAAGGAGAGCGAGCGCACGCCCAGCAGCTCCACGGCCACGACCAGAAAGACACCCATCAGAATGAGTCCCCAAGGCAACTGGCGGGTTAGAATTCCGTGGATGACGGTAGCCATCAGACGCGCCTGCGGCGCGGCGGCGCGTTCACTGCCGATGCCTTGAATCCACTGGGCAATAATGCGCCCGGTCTGCGGATCGTAGAGGTATTTGCCGTCGGGCAACTGGCGCGAGCCAATGGCGTTGAGCAGCATGTAGTCTGCGCCGTCCAAGGTTCGCTCCGTGTGGTCGGCCATGCGGACGCGAAAGTGCCGCCGCGAAAAATGCTGTTGCTCCAGGGTGACGCCATCGGCGGATTGTTGCAGAGTCCAGAACGGAGTTATGGGCTGGTTCATGGCGTGAAATTCTTCAAGGCCGCGATTCATCGCGTTAAGAGTAATTCCAATGGCAACGGTGGAGACGCAGACGCCGATCAACAGAGCCACCTGCTGTTTCCACGGTGTTGCGCCCAGCAGATAGCCGGTCTTCAAATCCTGCGAGGTGTCACCCGCGTTGGCGGCGGCAATGCAGACTACGCCGCCAATCGTAATGGCTAGCGCGCCAAAGGCCGGAGCCGTCCATCCCTTTACCAGAAAGATGGCCGCCGTCGCCATCAGCGTCGCAATCGTCATGCCGGAGATGGGATTGGCCGAGCTGCCAATCAAGCCAACGATGCGCGAGGAGACCGTAACAAAGAGAAATCCAAAGAGCGCCACCAGCAGCGATGCGGCGAGATTGGCGGCGAGGCTGGTCTGCGCTCCGGGAATCGGTTTGAAGGTGAGCAGGAGAAACATACAGATGACCAGCAGAACAGAACCACACAGAACGACGGAGAAGGGCAGATCGCGCTCCGTGCGTCGGGGTTGGGTTGTGCTGGCCGCGCCGCGCATCGCTCGCAGGCCGGAGCGCAGCGCGTTAAAGAGCGTGGGCAGCGTGCGCAGCAGCGTCAGAATGCCCGCAGCGGCCACGGCTCCGGCCCCCATCGGGCGCACGTAGGCCGCCCACAAATCGCTGGGCGACATTTGCGCGATAGGCAAAATTCCGGGATAAATGGCCTGTGCAGCATGCGCGCCGAAAAAATGAATCGCGGGCAAAACCACCAGCCAGGAGAAGACGCTGCCGGAAAAAATAACGCCTGCAACACGCGGCCCGATGATGTATCCCACGCCGAGATACTCCGGCGTGGCATCGGCGCGCAGCGCGGAGCCGGGCAGCCAGCGCGGCTCGTAATTCGGCGTACTGGGCCACGCTCCCAGCAGATTTTCATTTTGAAAGAGCGTGTACAGTCCGCCCAGGCCCAGACCCCAGAAGACGCGACTGGCAAAGGAGCCGCCGCGCTCGCCCGCCAGCAGCACATCGGCGCAGGCCGTGCCTTCGGGATAGGGGAGTTGGGCGTGCTCCTTGACAATCAACTGTCGCCGCAGCGGAATCATAAAAAAGACACCGAGCCAGCCGCCGATCAAGGCCAGGGCAAAGATGCGGAAGGATTCGAGATCAAAGCCCAGGAAGATGAGCGCAGGCAGCGTGAAGATGACGCCAGCGGCGATGGATTGTCCGGCGTTGCCCGTGGTCTGAACGATATTGTTTTCGAGGATCGAGGCCCGGCCCAGCGCGCGCAGCACGCTGATTGACAGCACTGCGATGGGAATGGAGGCGGCGACCGTCAACCCGGCGCGCAGGCCAACGTAGACCGTGACCGCGCCAAAGAGAATGCCGAAAAGGCAGCCGAGAAGCAGAGCGCGAAAGGTCAGCTCCGGGCGCGACTCGCTGGGCGGAACGTAAGGGGAAAAGCCATCGCCTGTGGTGGGCGGATGATGGCCGACGGTATCCGTCACAGCGCTGGCCTCCAAGGAAAAATTGGAATGGGTTGAGTGTACGCGATCTATTTATGCAGAGGAAAGCGAGGAGCGGAATTTCCAAGGGATGGTTTTGCGCCATGCGGCTGTACCCAAGCGACTACGACATTGTATGCTGGGGCTATCCGCGTTGTTCGTTGGTACAGCACATTCCATCCCCTAGGCATAAGGAATTTTTGTGGAACGAAAGATATACACGGCTCGTTTATCGAAGAAAATCTTGCTCTCAGAGCGCGCGCAATGCTTTCATCTACGGTTTGTAGTGGAGGGACAGCCAGCGTTCAACTTTGTAGCCGGACAATTTATCTCCACGATCGCGACAGACAGTCACGGCAAGCAACAGACACGCGCCTATTCGCTTGCATCAGCATCCTGCGGCAATCAGTTTGACCTTTGTGTAAACCGTGTGGACGGCGGTTTTTTCTCCAACATGCTGGCCGACCTGAATCTCGGCGAGACGGTTCAGTTTCACGGGCCGCATGGCTTTTTCACGCTGCCATCCCCGTTGACGGACACGATCATGATCGCAACTGGAACGGGCATTGCGCCCATGCGCGGATTTGTGGAGCATCTTTTCTCCCCGACGCAGCCAGATCGCAGCGAGGGGCGCTCTCTTTGGTTGGTCTATGGCACGCGATATGAGACGGAGATATACTACCAGGATTTCTTCGAGAAGATGGTCGCCGAGCATCCAAACTTCCACTATCTGCCTACACTGAGTCGTGCCCAGGAAAGCTGGAAGGGGCTGCGCGGGTATGTGCAGGAGTATGTGCGCTCCATACTAACCGAACATGCCAGTCGCAACGGCCTGACCACAGAGAGCGTGCCTCCACAACTTCACGCCTACATCTGCGGGTTGAACAACATGGTCGCAGCGAATCGGGAACTTTTGAAGGAAATGGGTCTGGATAAAAAACAAATCCACTTTGAACGCTACGATTAAGATGCACGGATCAATTCTGACCGCCGCGCAGTCGGGCGGGGAGATTGTCGCTGGCAAGATCGTGGCCGCAATGCGTGCAATACACGTCGGTGGAGCGCACGCCGCTGTGACAACTGCCGCAATTCGCCGCCACGCGGTACGAGCATTGCGGACAGAAGTGGAAGTCGCTCTCAATGCGCGAGCCGCAACTGGGGCAGGCAGAGAGCATCGGCTGACGCAAAAGAAAATACAAGATTGGCCCGATGCCCCCCTGCAACACGATGCAAAGCAGAATCCAAAGCCACTTGCCCATGTTGCGGCGCGGAGCGTCTTCGCTGATGTAGCCGATCATCAGCATATACACGGCAACCAGCGCCGCCCAGGAGGTACTGAAGTAGATGCGCAGTGGAACCGGAGCGCGGTGCAGATGCGGATGCGGAAACACATAGTAGAAGAGATACTGCATGCCAACAAATGCAACCACGGCCAGCGCAATCGACCAGCGGGGAATTAACCGCAGCTCTTCGCTGACTGAAAACGACGAACTGGAATCCCGATAACCCATGCTGAGTGTTGGGCGCTTTCAATGGCGCGCCCCGCGCCTTTTCCCTTATTTATCGAACGAGCGAAACCAGACCCCGCGTCGATTTTTTCAAACGAGCGCGCAGAAAGGCCACAACCAGTGTAACCAGCGTGATCGGCAGCAGCCATCCAGTCCAATACACCATCTGAAACTCCGAATCGGCAAAATGCTGCCAACCCGCAGATTGGCTGTAGCCCCCCCAGACGATGGGTGTCAGCAGCAGCCACATCAACGAGAAGGCCAGCAGCGTTAGGCCGATTCGCTGCCGCACCTGCTGGCGCCGCGCAGCCAGTCCCAGAGAGCGCTCGCGCACGCGACGCTGGGTCTGACGCACCAGCGCGCGGTTGGCGACAACGCTAACGGATCGCAACGCCGCCACGATATTTTCTTGCTGATCCTGCTTCATGGTTGCACCTCTGTTGCGCAGGACGCTGCACCGAGCGGCTGCGCTGGTTGCAGCCACATCTCCAGCGCTGCCATGCCACGATACAGGCGAGACTTCACCGTGGACAGTGGCGCTCGCGTCACGCTGGCAATCTCTTCCAGCGACAACTCCTCGTGAAAGCGCAGAACGAGAACCTCGCGATACAGAGAATTTAATTGCAGCAATGCCTGGCTGACTCGCGCCGCATTCTCACGCGAGAGAAAACTCTCAAAGGGCGATGGCCCTCTGCTGGGAATCTCTACCGTCTGCCCACCCTCGGCGGAGATTGGCTCATCCAAACTTTTTAGAACACGCTTGCGCGCATTGTCCAGCATCAAATTGCGCGCGATGGCGAAGAGCCATGTATCAAATCGAGCGCGACCGTTGTACTGCGCGCCCCGCTCCAGCACGCGCAGCCATGTCTCCTGAAATAAATCCTGCGCCAGATCGCGATTGCCGGTAAGAAACACCAGATAGCGCAGCAAGCGATGCTGATAGAGTTCGATCAACTCTTCGACCTGCTCGGCATCCTGCCGCTTCAACCGGGCAGCAACCTCCGCATTGGTTTGTTCCGCGCACGGAAGCGCGATGGCACGCACATGTTCCATACCTTCACAGACGCCGCCGGAAGAAGAAAAGACGCGCAACGGCGACGGTATTTTTTGTGGGCTGCACCAAGGCATATCCAAAGGATACATCTAGGAACGCGTCTGCGATACGGATTTTATGTTGATAACTCCATTCGTATCATCCAGTTAGATGCTCCTGCCCGTGGCGTACACTGGAAACATGGATGTTTTGTACGGGCTGCATCCGGTCGAGGAGGCTCTTCGCGCCGGAAGTCGCCGTCTGGAATCTGTCTGTATCCTGCGCAGCCGCCAGGATGCCCGGCTGCAGCGGGTGATTGATGCCTGCCGACAAGCGGGCGTTCGCCTGCGCTTTGAACCGAAGGAGCAACTGAATCGACTGGCCGGAACCGAGGCGCATCAGGGCGTGGTGGCCGTGGTGGCCGGGCGCAGCTACTCTGACCTGGGCGATCTGCTAACCCCAAAAGGGGAGCACCTTTTTCTGTTGGCGCTCGATGGCGTGGAAGACCCACACAATCTGGGTGCCCTGCTGCGCACGGCGGATGCTGCTGGCGTGGATGGAGTTTTGCTGCCGGAGCGACGCTCGGCGCAGGTAAATGCCACGGCGACCAAGGTCTCCGCCGGGGCCGTGGAGCATGTTCGCATTGCGCGTGTCACCAACATGGTTCGCTCGCTGGAAGAACTGAAGCGCAACCATGTCTGGTGCGTGGGACTCGACGAACGCGGCACGCAAAATTATGATGACTTCGATTTTCGCGCTCACTGCGTTCTGGTGCTGGGCCGCGAGGGCGCGGGATTGCACGATCTGGCGCGCCGCACCTGCGACCACCTGCTGCGTATTCCGATGGCAGGCAAGGTGGCCTCGCTGAATGTGTCCGTTGCCGGGGCCGTCGTGATGTATGAGGCCATGCGGCAACGGCGGCAGGGCGCGCAACGGCAAGAGAAACACCCCGAAGTCAAGGCTCCCAAGCGGCAAAAGGGACTTGGCTCATGAAAACTTTCTGGCTTCTGTCGCTTGCGTGTACGTTAAGCCTGCCTACATACGGTCAAACTACGCCCCCGACGAAAGATTCCCCCGGCAACACGGTGCTTTTTTCGCGACACGATGCTCCAATAAATGCTTCCAGCGCGACTGCGGCGCAGGCAAGCGCGAAACATGCGGCGGCTTCTTCTGCAAATGCAACCATCACGGTTACAAATACCGAGCGTGCCTCTCTAACCTTTCTTTCCTACGACGCGGAAGTGCATCTGGTGCCATCAAAGCACTCCCTTTCTGCGCGGACGCAGATGACTGTCCGCAATGATAGTCCGCAACCGCTGCATCGCATCGCGCTGCAAATTTCTTCTGCTCTGGCTTGGTATTCCATTCATGCAAATGGAAAATCCGTGCCTTTTGTTGTGCACAGCATCGACAGCGACATCGATCATACGGGCAAGCTGGAGGAGGCCATTCTCGCGCTGCCGCAGCCTCTGGCCGCAGGCGCAATGTTGTCGCTGGATACGATCTACTCCGGCAACATCGACCTATCCGCAGAGCGTCTGCTGCGCATGGGCGCGCCGCAGGATGTTGCGCTATCCGCAGACTGGGATCGCATCGCGTCGGGGTTTATCGGGCTGCGCGGCTTCGGTAACGTTATCTGGTTTCCTGTATCGACGCAGCCCGCGCTTCTGGGCGAAGGAGCCAGGGTCTTTGACACTATCGGCCAGTGGAAGCTGCGCCAATCCAACGCGCGCGTGCGCCTGCACCTTCTCGTGGAGTATCGCAGTCAGGCTCCGAACGTTGCCATTCTGAATGGAGAAGTTCTCCAGCCGGATACGTTGCCGGATGCGCATCCGGCAGCACCTTCGATTGCGAGCGCGTCTGCTTCCACGACCACGCCGGGAGTGTTGCGCGTGGCCTCCTTTACGTTGCGATCCGAGCCGCTGGGCTTTCATTCCTTCGGTCTGTTTGTGCTGACGCGCAACACCCTTGCAGCTAAGGGAATTACAATTTACGCGCTCCCCAGCGATGCAGGCGATGCGACGAACTACCAGCAGGCGGCGGAGTTGGTTCGTTCCACAGTGGAGCAATGGCTGGGCAGTCGGCAGAAGCGCCCCGTGATCCTGGTTGATTTGCCAGAGAGCGACGATCTGCCGTATGAAGATCGCAATGTTTTATATCTGCCGCTAACGAAGGATTCCGCCAAAGACCTGACCCCACTGCTGGCGCACATGTCCAGCCACGCATATTTTATTTCTCCGCGCATCTGGCTGGATGAGGGCGTGGCGCAATTTATGACGACGTTGTGGACGGAGCATGTGGCTGGGCGCGATACCGCCATCGAACAACTCGATTCCTATCGCGACGCGCTTGCGCTTGCGGAACCAGCGAAGCCCGGCACGGGCATGGGGCAAAGCCTAGTGGAGGCGTACAGTGATGTCTACTACCGCGACAAGGCCACCTTCGTTCTCTGGATGCTGCGCGACCTAGTCGGCGATGGCGCGCTTGGCATTGCATTGCGCAGCTACAATCCGGCATTGGATCATGAGCCGAGCTACTTTCAACATCAGGTGGAGCATGCCTCCCATAAAGATGCAGAGTGGTTTTTTGATGACTGGATTTATCGCGATCAGGGGCTTCCAGATCTGAAAATCTCCAGCATTTACTCCCGCCCACTGCTGCATAGCAATGTCAAAAATTATCTGGTGTCTGTCGCTGTTGAAAATGACGGATACTGCGCGGCAGAGGTTCCAGTCGAGGTGCAGGCAGGCGCGTCGGATCAGACCAGCAGGCTAAAGGTGCCTGCCCAGAGCAAAGCTGCGGTGCGCATTCTGATGCCGAACCCGCCGGATACTGTCATCGTCAACGATGGAACCGTTCCAGAGGTTACAGCCAGCACCCATCGGCAGGCTGTAAAAGATTTACAGCAAACCCCGTAAACCTCCGCACGGTTACCGTACGGAGGTTCCAACTATTTTCTGAGCATTCAAATATATGGCGGGATGAGCCAAGGTTCCCCCTATTTGTAACTCCGACGGTTGCAAATGGAGGTGGGTTTCACCGACAAAAGATACTGTCCCGGTTACAAATGCATGCAGCGGCGGAGCCAGCAACACGCCATTCGTAATTTGGAGAGTCTGGTTCTGGATTGTCCCTTGCAAAGAGCATCGCTGAAAGGATGCCAGTGGAGTTGCCTTCAATGCCGGAGCATTCCATCCGCCGCTCTTCCATTGCACGGTAAAGTCTCCCGCAGTATGTTCCATTAACCCATGAGCGGTAAGGCCCTGGCTTGTCAGGTTGAGGTGTACATCGGCGCTTCCACGTCCCCAGATGGGAGATTGCAGAAGCGCAGCTACGGCATTGGGCTGGAGATTGTGTACGGTAAATTGCCCCCGATATGTCGGCGTTCCCGTGGCCCAATCCACAGAGCCGCGTCCTTGGAGCGCGCCGCCCAGGGTATTTCCAGAGATGGATAATACGGTCGCCTTCGGGCCTTCTATTTGCAGCGACAAGGCGGCATGGTTTATGGTCAGCGCTCCCGCCGAAAGACGATCCGCAAGAATTTCCCCCGTGCAACTGGGCAAGGATGGCATGTTACCCATCCAGCGCTGCACCATGCCCAGCAAGCGTGACGAGGGGGAACTCTGCGCCAAAATTTCCATTTGCAGGTGCCCGGGGTTCAGGTTCCTCACATGGAGATGAAATTCGCACGGAGGCGATAAGTTTGTAACTGTAGAAGTTACATATTGAAGATTGCCGTCAAAATTTTCATTCTGATAACTGCCGTGAATGTTCTGCCAGAGAACGGTACCCGGGGTTAGATGCAACGTTGCAGCGGACAGACGTAGTTTCCCCGGCCAATCCGCAAGCATGATCTTCGCTTTCTGCAATTGCAGCGTAGATTGCCAAGCAGGAGGCGCAGTTTCGGCGATTGTCGGCGCGGGAAGCCATGCGCCCTGCAAGGTAAGCGTCAAAAGCGCATCTCCATGTGCGGATCGCACTCTAGTCGGAAATGCCGCCCCTCCCAGCGCACGCGTCAGGGGCATCAGGAAATCCAGTGTAGCCGGGCCTGCAATGGCCACGTTGTACCCCTGCGACGCAAGCGCGCCTGTGATCGTTGCGGGAGAGGAAGCGCCGAGCACAACAGAAATTGGAGTGAGAACAAATCCGGGAGAGACGGGTTTTTGCTTTGGCTCAGATCGACGACGGCGTAATTTTGCTGCGGTTGGTTTGGCGGAGAGAAAAATGCGAGCGGCACGCGCAATATCCATCGAGGGGAAGGCGAGCGGCTGCGCAATACCGGGCAGGGTCAGCGTCCAGGGCGCGGCATGGAAGGCTCCGGTACAAGGATTGTCCACGGTGCCGGGATTAGCCGCAGTGTTTGGATTGCTGGCATCGCCCGATGCCCACGCACAATTAAGCTGGCCATTCAGTTCCCCGGTTGCAGAAACCTGCGTGGAAATTCCTCTATGCACATGGCGCAGCAGATTCAGAATAAATTCTGCGGGGACGCTGTGAAATGTCGCTTGAAGATTCGACTGCACCGCGCCTGCAGGCTGCGGTCGCAGAAGAATTGATCCCGCAAGATGCAGATTCCCGCTATTGAGCGGCGCATTGCACGCGATGGAAGAAAGCTGTGCCGTGGCGCGTTCATAGTGTGCCCCGCACTGCATTTCCCCGTTCATGTTGTCAGCAGGAACAAACTCCACCCTGCGGAAACCTTCCACACGTGTATCGGTGGCAAGATCGACCGCAGCCAGATTTCCGTTGACATCCGCTACCATGTTCACCGTGCCCCGCCATCCGGTGTCGTGCCCCAGCAGTAGGCGGCTGATTTCCCCAAGCGGCGCTTTGCTCCATTCCGCGTGCGCGGTGATCGGCCTCTGGTCGGAGGATGGCGCGTAGCGGAGAACAGCCTCGGCGCGCAGTTCTCCGGTGTCAGTCAAATCCAGATCGGTGCGAACGGGCTGCGCCTTCAGGCGAAGATGCCACGGGCCAGAAGACTCCTTCCACAAGGCAAGATCGGCATCCATCAGGGAAAACGGTTGTTTCTCATCGCCAAACTTAAAGTTGATGCGCGCGCCGGATGCCTCCACATAGGGAAATCGCTCCATTCTGGATATGTGCTTCTTCCCCTCCAGCCCAGACATGCGCGGCGTGGCGGTGCGTCGCAACACCGAATCAAAGTCCCACTGCCCGGCTGCATTGTGCGTCAGGTTCAGGCTGGGATTTTCCAAGCTGAGCGTTGCCACCTCGAACCGAGCGTGCCATAGGCTGCTGACTCGCAAGGTCGCCGTCACAGTGGCTGCGGTCATCATCGGCTCTGCGCCAAAGGCGGGGTCTTCCGCCACAGAAACGTCGCGAAGCACGAATGCGGGCTGTGGGAACAAACGAAACGACACCGCGCCAATCTGTACAGGCCGGCCAATGCCTTCGCTGATGGAGAGAGCAATCCGTCGCCGGAAACGGCTGACGTTCATCCACGGCGCGGCAAAAATCGCCGCCAGAAACAGCAGAACGAGGGCAGCCACAAGCCCACGAACCATCGCGCGTCGCGTCCAGGATCGAAAGAAAATCCGACCCATACTACTGCACCCGATGGAGGGTTCGATCCCAGCGCGTCTGGCCGAAGAAGTGGATGAGAATATGTCCCATAAAGGCCAGGCGATCTCCCACTCCCGTCTTCTCCACTTGATCGGCTGGAGTGACAAAGGACCAGTAAACGAAGAGAGGCCGACCCAGGATATTTTCGCGCGGCACGAAGCCCCAGTAGCGGCTGTCCAAGCTCACCAGCCGATTATCTCCCATTGCGAAATAGCGTCCTGCCGGAACAACTAGGTCTCCATTTTGAAGATAGCGTGGCATATCCACGGCCCAGGTTGCTGTTACGTCGCCCGTCATCGTCGGTTCAACCGCAGGGAAGTCGTCGCGATACGGAAAGTACGCTTGGTTGGGATCGCCATTCTCCGCGCTATTGTCCGTGGGCATGGACGCATAAGGTTCCTTCTGCGGCACGCCGTTCAGGTACAGGATGCCATGCTCCAGATGAATATGATCTCCGGGAATGCCGACGACGCGCTTGACCAGGATTAGATTCGTCTCCTGCGGCTTGATGAACACGATGATGTCGCCCCGGTGAACATCGCTGTAATGCACAAACGGTGCCCAGCGCGTGCGCGGAGAGAGGCTGATGCGATCCACCAAAACATGGTCGCCAATCAGGATCGTCTTTTCCATCGACGAAGATGGAATCTCGAAATTCTGAAAGATGAAGGTGATGATGAAAATTCCAATCACCAGAACCGAGCAGATGGAGGCAAAAGACTCCAGAGGTGTTTCCTCGTGCGGCACTTCGTGCTGCGGATGCAAAGTTGTTTCAATGCGTTCTGTACGGGCCAATGCCTGCTCCATCAAAAAAATCGCTAGCGAATAATGTGAAACGTTCGATCCCAGCGCGCCATTC
>DAHXNK010000020.1 GCA_027365415.1 Acidobacteriaceae bacterium | reverse complement strand
CAGTATCTCCGAGCCAAATTCCGGAGAATATCGACAGTTTCGGCATTCTCCGTCTTCCTCTGTAAGCCTGCTTTTGGCTTGAGTGGGGAGAGAAACTGATTGGCACGGCGAGTACACGCCGGTTCCTCGACTGCGCGTCGCGCCGGGGCGCGATGCTTCGCTCGGAATGACAAGCGTTGCGAAGCGTGACGAGATATACCCCACACCCAAATACTGTCATCCCGACCAAAGGTCGTTCGCCGCAGCGAGCGACCGAAGTGGAGGGATCTGCGGTTCCTTCTTGACTCGGCAGACAAAACGCAGGTTTCTCGACTCGCATCCTGCGGCTGCTTCGCTCGAAATGACAGACATCACGAAATGGGCACAATGCACCCGGCGATGCCCCCTGGCACATTCTTGCTAAAATGGAGAAATACAGCCATCGCGAAGGATGAGCAGGAGAACGATCATGGCAGAACACACCGGCAACAGCGCTAACAATAACGGCAATAATGGATTGCGTCTTAAAATCGGCTTGGCCGAGATGCTCAAGGGTGGCGTCATCATGGACGTCATCAACGCCGAGCAGGCAGAGATTGCCGAGAAGTCTGGAGCCGTAGCGGTGATGGCGCTGGAGCGCGTGCCCGCGCAGATTCGCGCCGAGGGCGGCGTAGCCCGCATGGCTTCGCCGAAGATCATCAAAGAAATTATGCACACCGTCTCCATTCCGGTGATGGCGAAGTGCCGCATCGGTCACTTTGCCGAGGCGCAGGTATTGCAGGAGTTGGGCGTGGATTTTATCGACGAATCCGAAGTGCTGACTCCAGCAGATGAGCTGCATCATGTAGACAAGCACGCCTTCAAAACGCCTTTCGTCTGCGGAGCGCGCGATCTGGGCGAGGCTCTGCGACGCATTGCCGAGGGCGCAGCGATGATCCGCACCAAGGGCGAGGCGGGCACGGGGGATGTTGTTCACGCCGTGAAACACATGCGGCAGATTGTGAAGGACATGCGCGCGCTCACCGTTCTGGGTGAAGAGGAACTCTACGCGGCAGCCAAGGAACATCGCGCACCGTATGAACTCGTCCGCATGGTCGCCAAGACAGGCAAGCTGCCTGTGCCAAATTTTTCCGCCGGGGGCATTGCCACGCCTGCCGATGCGGCGCTGATGCGGCAATTAGGCGCAGAGGCGGTCTTTGTTGGCTCTGGAATTTTTATGAGCGACTCGCGCACTTTGGCCGCGCCAAAAGAGGCCGAGGCCCGCGCCCGCGCCATTGTTCGCGCTACCACCTTCTACAACGATGCCAAGGTTCTAGCCGAGACCAGCGAAGAATGCCTGGGCGCAATGAAGGGCCTGGCTGTCTCTGCGCTGGAACCGGAAGCTCTGCTGCAAACACGCGGCTGGTAGGCTGCGCGTTCTCGCTGCGCGACAATGACCATGCAAAACTCTCTCACCATTGGCGTTCTTGCTTTGCAAGGCGACTACGATGCTCACGCCCAGGCGCTGGCCGAGGCCGGAGCCACGCCAAAACTTGTTCGTACACCGCAGGAGCTTGCCAACGCGCAAGGCCTCATCCTTCCAGGCGGCGAGTCTACAACGTTCCTGAAATTTCTGGGGCGCGAAGGCCTGCTCGATTCCCTGCGCGACTACGTTGCCGCAAATCCAACCTTTGGCACCTGCGCGGGCTGCATTCTGCTGGCGAAGGAAGTGCTCCACCCCGCGCAGGCGAGCCTCGGCGTGCTGGGCGCAACGGTCGAGCGCAATGCCTATGGCCGACAAGTAGACAGCAGCATTCAGATAGGTGAGACACTCCTGCCCGGCGGTCCGCTGGAGATGGTCTACATTCGCGCGCCGCGCATTCAAAAGACCGACAAGGACGTGGAAATTCTGGCCGAGCGCGATGGCTTTCCGGTTCTGGTGCGACAGAACCATCTGTTGGCCGCAACCTTTCATCCTGAACTCTCAGCAGATCGCCGCGTACATCGCTACTTTGTGCAGATGGTTGAGGAGTTTACCTCTTCCCGTTTCGGAGCATCCTCGCGCCAGAAGACCCATGTCCAGCCCTGACACGCATCCTGCACACATCCCCATTGAAGAGGAGTAGACTGGCAGTGTCGGAGGGCGAATTCGTATGCCAGCCACCATCACCCGTGTTCCGGTAGATGCCGAGCGCAAACATCCAGGAATTGGCGGAAAGCCACCTGTCCACCATCGCCCCACCGGTGGCGGCGGCGACGGCGAGAACTGGGACAAGCGTCCGCAGGGACGACGCGGCCCAAGAGAACTGCTGGGACGCTATCGCTTGGGATTGTTCTTTGCGCTGGTGGGCGATGTCATGTTCTTTGCGGCGCTCGTCCTGTCGTTTTATGTGCAGCAACACGCTGGACGCATCCACGCTGGCGATGCCTACCTTTTGGACTCCAAACCTTTTTCCCTGCCGCCAATTCTCTGGATCAACACCGCGCTGCTTTTGCTGAGCAGCATGACGATGGAGAGGACGCGCCGTCATCTGTTTCGCGAAGTGGACGTGATGGAAGAATGGTTGGGCCTAGGCAAACCTGTGGTTCGGCGGGCAACCCCGTGGTTAATCGCAACTGCCGCGCTGGGAGGTTTATTTCTCGTCGGCCAGTGGATCGCCTGGTCGCAGCTCAATACGGAAGGCGTGTTTTATGCCTCCAACCCCAGCAGTCACTTTTTTTATATGATTACGGCCACACATGCGCTACATCTACTGCTGGGCGTGCTGGCGTTGGCCGCCGCAGGCTTGACCATGTTTCTGGCGAAACGCATTGAAGTCCGCCAGATTGCCGTCGATTGCGCCGCATGGTACTGGCACATGATGGGAATTTTGTGGGTCTTCCTGTTTGGATTGCTGATCTTCGGGCAGTAGCCGAGCCTACCTGCCGCCGCCAACAAACTGCACAATTTCCAGCTTATCCTCCGCTTGCAGCAGCGTTTCCTTCCATGCGGCGCGAGCGACAATCGCTCCATTATGCTCAACAGCCACGCGGTCGGATTTCAGTTGCAGCAGATCGAGCAGATGGGACAGGCTTGGGTCGGAATCAAGTTCGGCAAAGACGCGCGCGCGCCCGTTGATGAGCAGGTTCATGCTCTCCAGTTTATTGCAAGCCGAGAGAGACCATCGTGGGTATAGGTCTGCGGCGAAAAACAGCATTCCAGAAACGCCGATACACCGGCTCCACAATCTCCAGAGATTCCAGAATACGATTTCTTGCCTGTACCAGCAGGCGAATCGCTTCCATCTCCGCCGAATGGCCGTGCAATAGCTCTCTGACAGGCCCATGCTGCATGTAACCATCCAGCAGGTAATCTGCGGCGTGGCCGATACATTCCAGAGCGCGCCCCGCTTCTCTGGTGATTCGACGACGGCCATGCAACATCTCGGAGCGGGTATGGAGGGCGGCGGAGTTTATATGTGGCGTGGGCACTGCAAAAGTGTTCTGCGTTGTTTCTGTATCTCCTGTCACGCTGTATCTCCTATCACGGAAAATTTCTGTGGGGTACTGCACGCTTTCCATGATTCCTTTATCTGCTATAGAGCGGTCTATTGCAGCATAAAAATAGCGAAATGCCCGATAGGAAATCCAAAATGGGACACCGTGCGCGCGGCGCTTCAAAATGGGAATTCTGAACAGGACAAGACAGAACAAAAAAACTGCTGCGCGATCTGCACGGCAGGCCAGCAATACTCGCAGAAAAATGCTTCGCCAATCAGCGCGTTGCTTGACACTGTCGCGTGGGAAACTTAAAGTCGAGCTAGGGGCGCAGAGAAATCAGAAAGCGTCCGACAGAACAGCGCATGAACAAGCCCTCCTACATATGGAACTACATTCCTCTACTGATGCAGATTCTTGCCGCCGTCGGGCTGGCTGGCTTCATCCTCGTGGCCTCTTGGTTTATTGGTCGGCACCGCAATTCCAAAGTGAAGCTGGCTGCATATGAATGCGGCATGGTGGCTCAGGGCGATGCGCGGGGACGCTTCTCCGTTCGCTTCTACATGGTGGCCATGCTCTTTATTCTTTTTGATGTCGAGGCCGTCTTCATGCTGCCCTGGGCGGTCATCTATCGCAGACTTCCAGCCATCACAGGCTCTCGCTTTTTCGGCTTTTGGGAGATGCTGGTGTATGTAGGATTTGTTCTGGTCGGATTTTTTTATATCTGGAAAAAAGGGATCCTCGAATGGTCTCAAGATAAGGCAGACCTTTAAGCGCATGGCATCTGTAACGGGAAAAAACGCAGTCCTCGCCTCTCACGCGGAAAACCGGGCGATTGCCACGCTTCAGCAGCAATTCCCCAACGCCGTTCTGGATGCAACCTTCGATCACAAGGAACTGACGCTCACCGTTGCACGAGAAGAGATCGTCAACATCTGTCGGGCCGTGCAGGCAGCGGGATACAATTTTCTTGCGGATGTCACCTGCGTGGATGGTTATCCGGCGCACCCCCGCTTCCAGGTGACGTATCACATTCTTTCGCACGCGCTCAAAGAGCGTCTTCGGCTCTGCGTTCCAGTCGGCGCAGCGGATGCTTCCCTAAACAGCATCACCTCGGTCTGGCCTGCGGCAAATTTTTATGAGCGCGAGGTCTTCGACCTCTTCGGAGTGAAGTTCAACGGCCATCCCAACCTGCGCCGCATCATGCTTCCCGAAGATTTCGGCGCGCATCCGCTACGCAAGGACTTCCCCGTGGAGGGTTATCGCTGATGTCGGAAATACTAACCGCGCCGCTCCCGGTGGAAGCTCCGCTAGATCGCACCATGATCCTGAACATGGGGCCGCAGCATCCTTCAACGCACGGCGTGCTGCGTTTGGTACTGGAGATTGATGGCGAGATTGTCGTTCGCCTCACGCCAGACATCGGATTTCTGCACACCGGCATTGAGAAGACCTGCGAGGCGAAGTTTTATCAGCAAGTGGTGCCGCTCACTGACCGCATCGACTACCTTAGCCCGATGGCCAATAACCTGTGCTACTGCCTGGCCGTTGAGAAGCTGCTCGATCTGGAGATTCCCGACCGCGCGCAGTGGCTACGCGTCCTGCTGTCGGAGCTGACGCGGCTGAATTCCCACTTGGTCTGGCTGGGCACGCACGCGATGGATGTGGGCGCGCTCACCCTGTTTCTGTATTGCTTCCGCGAACGCGAAGAGATTTTGCGCATCTTCGATTGCGTGGCTGGCCAGCGCATGATGACCTCCTACTTTCGCATTGGAGGTTTGTCGCTGGAGCCACCGCTCGATTTCTATGGTCGCGTGCAGAATCTTTTGAAGATGCTGCCGGAGAAGATCGACGAGTATGAAAACCTGCTCAGCGGCAATCCCATTTGGATACAGCGAACACAGGGCGTTGGACTCCTAAGCGCGGCGGATGCCATTGCCTTTGGCGTAACCGGGCCGCCGTTGCGAGCCAGCGGCGTGGATTGGGATTTGCGTCGCGACATGCCCTATTCCAGCTACGAAAAATTTCAGTTTAAGGTTCCGGTCTCCAACGGTTGCGATGTGTGGTCGCGCTACATCGTCCGCCTGGAAGAGATGCGCGAGTCAATTAAAATCGCGCAACAGGCTCTGGATGGATTGCCCGAAGGTCGCATCAAGGCGGATGCGCCAAAGATCGTTCTACCAGACCGCGAAAAGATGAAGACGCAGATGGAGGCGCTGATCCATCACTTCAAGATCGTCACCGAGGGCTTTGCGGTTCCTGCGGGCCGGGTCTATCAGGCCATCGAATCGCCACGCGGAGAGATGGGATATTTTGTGGTCAGCGATGGCACGGCCAAGCCGTATCGCGTCCACATGCGCAACCCAACCTTTGCCACGCTGCAAGCGTTGGAAACCATGTGCGTGGGCCGTCTGCTGGCCGATGTTGTCGCCATCATCGGTTCCATCGACATTGTGCTGGGGGAGATTGATCGGTGAGCCTTGCCATGTTGTTTCCAAACACGATGACCGTTGCCGATTCCAGCCTGGCCGCAGCCATGTGGGCTTCCCTGCGCACGCTGGCAGCATCGCATGTAGCCATGTACACCGTTGCCCAGCCCAGCGCTGCCTGGACGGTACTCTCCAACGATGCCAACGAAATACGCCTGCGCAATCTTCGCGGCACGCTTCGCTGGACTGCGCCCGGTGAAAGTGGGGCGGGCACATGGCAGATCTCAACCGCAAGTCCAAGCGGGCGCAGCGCGCATGGCCGATACGAATTTACCGACGAAGGTCTGCTTCGTTTCGACGAAGAGGAAGAACCGTTGGAGATAGAAGCCGCTGTCGAACGGTGTCTGCAGCCGCTACAGGAAACGGAGAGGCGCGCATGACGACTGAAGCCCCAATGGAAGCCCAGACAATTTTTTCTCCAGAACTAGCGGCCCGCTTCGACAAACTGGTTACGCTTTATCCCGTGCGTCGCTCTGCGCTGATCCCCATGCTGCTCTACGCGCAGGATGAACAGGGATATGTGACCGATGCCGCTATTCGGGAGATTGCTCAACGCATCGGTATCACTCCGCTTGATGTTCGCAATGTGCTTAGCTACTACTCCCTGCTGCGTACCAAACCTGTCGGCAAATATCATGTGCAGGTCTGCACGAACATTAGCTGCATGTTGCGCGGCGGCCAGAAACTCTTCGAGCATTGCAAGCAGCGTCTCGGCGTTGGACATAAAGAGACCACGCCGGATGGAATTTTTTCTCTCGAAGAGGTCGAGTGCATCGGAGCCTGTAGCTGGGCACCCGCCGTGCAGGTCAACTACGACTTCCACGACAACCTGACTGCGGATGCGATGGACGCGGTGCTGGATCAATATCGCAAGCAAGCGGAAAAATAACGACATCTTATGCCGACTCTTGTCTCCCATCCCGAAGAAGTAAAGATTGTCTCCAGCCGCTTTGGCAAAGGCGCGACGGACATTGAGCGCTATCTGGAACTCGACGGCTATCAGGCTGCGCGTACTGCCGTAGAAAAAGGCGCAGATTGGATCATCACCGAGATGAAAGCCTCCGGTCTGCGCGGACGCGGCGGCGCGGGCTTCCCCACTGGAATGAAATGGTCATTTGTGCCCAAGCAATCCGAGAAGCCGAAGTACGTTCTGGTCAACGGCGATGAGAGCGAGCCGGGCACATGCAAAGATCATCTGATTTTCTTGCACGATCCGCACACGGTCATTGAAGGCACTATCATCGCGGGCCTGGCCATCGGCGCGAAGATGGGATTCATCTACCTGCGCGGCGAGTATCGCTATCTGCTCACCATTATGGAGAAGGCCATCGCCGATGCCTACGCCAAAGGATTTTTAGGTAAAGGCATCTTCGGTTCACAAGTCAATTTCGACATCGTCTCGCACACTGGCGCAGGCGCGTATGAAGTGGGCGAAGAGTCGGCACTGATGGAATCGCTTGAAGGCAAGCGCGGCATTCCGCGCATCAAGCCACCCTTCCCCGCTGTCGTTGGACTCTATGGTGGCCCGACGGTCATCAACAACGCGGAGACCATCGCCACGGTGCCGCATGTTTTACGCATGGGCGGCGAGGCCTATGCCAAGATTGGCTCGGAGCGCAACGGCGGCACGCGCCTCTTCTGCCTCAGCGGCCATATCGAACGCCCCGGCGTGTATGAACTTCCGATGGGCTACAACCTGAAGAAAATGATTTACGAAATTGGCGGCGGCATTCGCGGCGGTCGGCAACTGAAAGCTGTCGTGCCGGGCGGGTCGTCTACGCCCGTGCTGTTGCCGAATGAAATCGACATCGGCATGGACTTCGATCAGGTGGGCAAGGCGGGCAGTATGCTCGGCTCTGGCGGAGTGGTCGTGCTGGACGAGACGGTCTGCATGGTGGAGTTTGCGCTGCGCACCATCAAGTTCTACCAGCATGAAAGCTGCGGCTGGTGCATCCCCTGCCGCGAGGGTACGGACTGGTTGAAGAAGACACTGACGCGCTTCCACGCAGGCGCGGGTGTTGCGAAGGACATCGACAACATTCGCTATCTAGCAGAGAACATGCTGGGCAGAACCTTCTGTCCACTCGGCGATGCAGCGGCCATGCCGACCATCGCGTTCGTGAAAAAATTTCGGCAGGAATTTGAAGATCATCTAAATGGAAAACCCTGCGCGTATGCAAAACAAACGATACAGGAACCTGTACTTGTGTAGGTTCGCAGTGCGCTAATGCATGTTGCAAGAAAGAGATTGGCTGTATGGCGGATGTAACTCTCACTGTCGATGGCAAAAAAATCACCGCGCCTGCGGGCACGTTGTTGATTGATGCCTGCCGCAAGGCCGGAATCGAAATCCCGGCCTTCTGCTACTATCCTGGCCTGTCGCTGCAGGCGGCCTGCCGCATGTGCGTAGTGCGGATTGAAAAAATTCCCAAGCTGCAAACGGCCTGCACCACGCCCGTTGCCGAGGGCATGATCGTCGCCACCGATACCGACGAAATCAAGCAATCGCGCAAAGCCATGCTGCAACTTGTTCTGGCAAATCATCCGCTCGATTGCCCGGTCTGCGATGCTGGCGGCGAGTGCGAATTGCAGGATATGACCTTCAAGTACGGCGCGGCAGATTCCAACTTTGTCGATGTAAAAAATCATCGCGAGGAACAGCAGTGGTCGCCTGTCGTTTACTTTGACCGTCCGCGCTGCATCCTCTGCTACCGCTGCGTGCGCGTCTGCGGTGAAGGCATGGACGTTTGGGCGCTGGGCGTGCAGAATCGCGGCGTCAGTTCCGTCATCGCGCCGAACGGCGGCGATCATCTGGATTGCGAAGAGTGCGGCATGTGCATCGACATCTGTCCCGTGGGCGCGTTGACTTCGGGCACATATCGTTACAAAACGCGGCCTTGGGAGATGACCCACGTCGGCACCATCTGCACGCATTGCGGCGATGGCTGCAAGACGACACTGGGGATGCGCAGCAGCGGAGACGGCATGGAGATCATTCGCGGCGACAACCGCGACAAGAGCGGCATCAACGGAGATTTTCTCTGCGTCAAAGGTCGCTACGCCTTCGACTTTGCCAACCATAAAGATCGCCTGACGCAACCACTCCTACGCAACGCAGAAGGCAAGCTGACACCCACAAGCTGGGAGGATGCGCTTGCATTTGCGGCGCAGCGGCTTCGCAAAATTCGCGACACACGCGGTGGAGAGCAGATTGGCATCATCGGCTCCAATCGCACGACAAATGAAGAATCCTACCTGCTGCAAAAATTTGCACGCAGCGTTCTGGGCACCAACAACATCGATCATCATCGCACCGCAGATTATGTCAGCTTTGCCAAAGCGCTTGCGGGACAAGAGCAGCGCGCAGCCAGCCTGCGCGAGACCGAAACTGCTCCGGCGATTCTTTTGATCGGCAACGATCCCACCGAGCAGCATCCGATGCTGGCCTGGAACCTGCGCGCCAACGTTCGCCATAATCGCGCGCGGATTTATATCGTCAATCATCAGGAAATCAAGCTGCGTCGGCAAGCCACCAGCTTCCTGAAAATCTCCGCCGATACCTACAGCACATGTACGCGCTTCCTTGCTGGCGAAGAAAATTCTGCCTTTGGGGCAGAAGCCACGGCGCTGCGCGAAGCTCTCAGCAAGGAGCCGAACCTTCTGATCGTCTTTGGTGCGGAGCTGCACGGCTCGGCCATCGAATCTCTGGTTCGCTATGGCTTGTCTTTGCCCGATACAAAATTTGCCTGCCTCGGCGACTATGTAAACTCGCGTGGCGCAGCCGACATGGGCATGTATCCCGACATGCTGCCGGGGTATGTCCCCGTGCAGCAACCGGGGGCCTTCGCAACGGAATATGGCGAGCGCTTCCCTGCTGCGCCCGGACTCGATCTGCCCTCCATGCTCGACGCAGCGGCGCGGGGAAATCTTGCGGCGCTCTATGTCGTGGGATCGAATCCTGTACATCGTTACGGCGTTGCCGCAGCCAGCTTGAAAAATACCTTCCTCATCGTGCAGGATATGTTCCTCACCGAAACTGCGCTCCTTGCCGATGTTGTTCTGCCGATTGCGAACCTCTATGAGAAGGCGGGCACAGTCACCAATACCTACGGCGATTTGCAGTTTGTGAAAAAAGCCGCAGATCGCTCCGGAGTTCGCACAGATTTGGAGTTAATCGTTCGCCTTGCAGACAAGATGGGCGCGGATGTTCACTCATTGGTTCCCTTCGGACAGGGAACACGCGCCGACATGGGGCAATCGCGTGGCGCGCAATCGGGCGAGGCGGATCGCCACGCGGTCTGGTTGGCAGCGCAGAATCTTGAGCCAAAGCTGAGTCCGTTCGATCCCAGCGCGCTGCTGGATGAAATCCAGCGACTGGTTCCCGGATATCATTTCTCCCGGTTGGAACTTTTTTCTGGCAACGATCAACATGTACAAGCAACCGCGCACAACACCGGGCTGGTGCAGATTGTGAATCCTGCAGAACGACGGGATGGCGTACTGCCCTCCGAGGACACGCTGTTTACATCAGGAACATTGGGCCATTACAGCGGCAAATTGACAGAAATCCATGATTCGCGCAACAAGGAAATTCTTGTCGCGGCGGATTAACCGAATCGCAACACGAGAAAAAGCATAGCCTACAAACGTGAATACACTTTTACTTTTCGTTTTACTAAGTCTGCTGAAGGTCGCCATCGTCACGGTGATCCTGCTGACTTCCGTGGCCTATACTGTGCTGCTGGAGCGCAAGGTCGTCGGGCGCATTCAGAATCGCTGGGGGCCCTCGCGAGTCGGCCCCTTCGGACTGCTTCAGCCCTTGGCGGATGGAATCAAACTCTTTCTGAAGGAAGATATTATTCCGTCGGGAGTGTATCGACCGCTCTATCTTCTCGCGCCGATGATTGCTCTTGGGTGCGCGCTCATTTCCATCAGCGTCATCCCGTTCGGAGCCGCGCTGCGCGTGCATGGTGTCGATCTCTTTCAAATCGCCGACCTCAACATTGGCCTGTTGGTGCTTCTTGCCGTCACCTCCGTGGGCGTGTATGGAATCGCGCTTTCTGGATGGGCATCCAACAACAAATACTCCCTGATGGGATCTGTGCGCGCGACCGCGCAGATGATTAGCTACGAACTGGCGCTTGGACTCTCCCTGGTGGGGGTTGTACTGCGCGCAGGATCGTTGCGCTTGCGCGATATTGTGAATATCCAAAGCGCGCACGGAATGCGCTCCTGGAATATATTCGGCGGCTTTCAGTTTGTGGCATTCTTCATCTATCTGATCGCAGCCTATGCAGAGACCAACCGCACGCCCTTCGATCTTCCTGAAGCGGAAACGGAGCTGACCGGTGGCTATCACACCGAATACAGCTCCATGAAGTTTGCCATGTTTTTCATGGCTGAGTACGCCAATATGATTACCGTTGGATGCGTGGCCACGCTGCTGTTTCTCGGCGGCTGGTCGAGTCCCTTCGGCCATCTGCTTCCAGTAATCGGTGGCCCTATCGTGCAGGCGCTGTTGCCAGTTGCATGGTTCGTAGCCAAGGTTTTCTTTTTTCTATTTTTGTATATTTGGGTGCGCGGCACGTTGCCACGCTTTCGGTATGACCAACTCATGGGCTTTGGCTGGAAGGTTCTTATGCCCTTGGCGTTGGCAAACATTATTGTCACGAGTCTGGTGCTGGCCATCCGCAGTTAGCGAGTGCTTAGCGAACCGGAGGCGTGAATGTATGTGCTTTACAATGTGGAGTGGAGCCTGCGTGTGGTTTCTTCGCGCCAAGCTTTCACTGCTGAGCGAATCGTATGCATCTAGTCTTGTTTCTCATCTTCGCTGGTCTCTGTCTCGCGGGCGCGCTGAACCTGCTCTTCCAGCGGCACCCCATCAACAGCGCGCTCTCTCTGATCGTAGTGATGACCTCGCTTGCGGTGTTGTATCTGTTGCTGGGCGCGGAGTTTCTCGCCCTCGCGCAGATCATTGTGTACTCCGGCGCGATCATGGTTCTCTTTGTCTTTGTCATCATGTTGTTGAATGTGAGCGCAGAAGAACGCACGCATGGCAGCCGCATCGCGTATCTGGCAGGCATTCCCGGCGTGCTGGCGCTGTTTGCAATTCTGGCCTCCATCTTCCTTTCCCTCACAAAAAATCTTGGCTCGGCGCAACTGGGTGAGTTTCTTGTTACCACCAGCGACCTGAGCCGCGTGCTCTTCCGCGATTTACTGCTACCATTTGAGGTCACTTCGGTGCTGATTCTGGTGGCCATCCTGGGCGCTGTTGTCCTGGCTCGAAAGGAACACTAGCCTCGTGATCCCGATCTCTTGGTATCTCGTCCTGAGTGCGGCCCTCTTTTCCATCGGGGTCAGCGCGTTTCTCATCAAGCGAAACATCATCAGCATTTTTATGTCGATTGAGTTGATGTTGAACGCCGTGAATCTTGCTTTTGTTACCTTCGCGCACCACTGGCATCAGGTGAGCGGTCAGATTTTTGTTTTCTTTGTCATGGTGGTGGCCGCTGCGGAGGCTGCCGTTGGACTCGCCATTATTATTGCCGTCTTTCGCTCACGCGACACCTTGAACGTTGACCAGATCAACCTGATGAAACTATGACGATCAACATGCATCTTTGGCTGTTGCCGCTATTTCCACTCGCGGGTTTCCTGTGGAATGGAACCTTGGGCCGTCGTCTTCCAAAGACGCTGGTTACCGCTATTGCTCTCTTGTTTTCCGGCGCGGCCTTCGCGCAGGTTCTCTGGATCGCAGCACAGTTCCGCTCTCTGGCGCTTCCCCATGTGGAATCCTTTGCTACGCCGTGGATCGCCATTCGCGGCTTCCAGGTGGATTTTTCCTTCCTGCTCGATCCCTTGACGCTCATCATGTTGCTCGTCGTCACCGGCGTAGGATTTTTGATTCATCTTTACTCCGTCGGCTACATGGCCCACGAAGAAGGCTACTGGCGTTTCTTTGCGTATCTGAACCTCTTCCTGTTTTTCATGCTCACGCTGGTGCTGGCGGAAAACTTCCTGCTGCTCTTCGTCGGCTGGGAGGGAGTAGGACTCGCATCCTATCTGTTGATCGGCTTTTACTACAACAAAGATTCCGCAGCCGATGCTGGGAAGAAAGCCTTCATCGTCAACCGCATTGGCGACTTTGGATTTCTACTGGCCATATTTCTGCTCGTCGCGCATTTTGGCACGCTTAGCTTTACTTCCATCTTCGGAACCATCGCTGCGCATCCAGCCATGCAAGGCGGCGTGCTCACAACCATTGCCCTGCTTCTGGTTCTGGGCGCGACAGGAAAATCCGCGCAGATTCCGCTCTATATCTGGCTACCGGACGCGATGGAGGGGCCAACGCCTGTCTCCGCGCTGATCCACGCCGCCACGATGGTCACTGCGGGTATCTATATGGTGGCGCGTGCGCATGTGCTCTTTGACCGCTCGCCGCTGGCTCTCGGCGTGGTGGCGATCATCGGCGCAGCTACAGCGATCTTTGCCGCGACCATCGGCATTGTGCAGACGGACATCAAGCGCGTGCTGGCCTACTCAACGGTCTCGCAGCTTGGATATATGTTTCTGGCATGTGGTGTTGCCGCTTACTCCTCGGCCATCTTTCATTTGGTCACGCACGCCTTTTTCAAGGCATTGCTATTTCTTGCCGCCGGTAGCGTCATCCACGCGCTGGGCGGCGAGCAGAATTTGCGCGCGATGGGCGGCTTACGTAAAAAAATCCCCGTCACATTCTGGACGATGACCGCCGCCGTCTTCGCCATCTGCGGATTTTTCCCCTTCGCGGGATTCTTCAGCAAAGATGCGATTCTCTTCGCCGTCTTCAACGCAAGCGTCCTGCACTCCCTTTACCTGGGAAAGCTACTCTGGGGCATTGGCCTCGTCACCGCAGGGCTGACTTCTTTTTACATGTTTCGGCTCTGGTATCTTACGTTTTTCGGTTCGGCGCGATACAACGAAGAACACGCAGAACACGGCGGCCACGGCGTACACGAAAGCTCCTGGACGATGCTGCTGCCGCTGATCGTTCTGGGCATTTTGTCGCTTGTCGGCGGCTGGATGGGCTGGCCAGAGGCGCTCGGCGGACACGATTATTTCGCTCACTTTCTCGATCCTGTCTTTGGCGCTTCCGCTGCTGCCGTTCCGGTTGTCATGCCCAGCGCATCGGCCAGTATGTCGCGGATGTTAGCGGGTCTCTCGATGTTGGTGGCGCTGCTGGGATGGTTGCTCGCCGACATTCTCTATCGCCGCAATCCAAAACTGCCAGAGCGAATGGCGCAAAAGTGTTCCGCGCCCCATGCGCTGCTGCTGCACAAATATTGGATCGACGAACTCTATGGCGCAGTCATTGTTCGTCCGCTTCTGGCGATCTCCCGCGTTATTTTATGGCGCGGTGTAGATACGGGCATCGTTGACGGTTCTGGCGTGGCACTGGCAAGTAGCGCTTCGGGATTTAGCTCTATCGTTCGACGGATGCAGTCGGGCAATATCCGTTCCTACGCAGGCTGGTTAGCAATGGGAGCGGCGCTGGTATTGATTTTTGTTGTGTATCTGGCACATTGCATTTAGGTGTCCAGAGGAAATTTTCTGGGGAAGGATTTCGTGTTGAACGCAAGCATTCTCACTCTCATCACCTTCCTGCCCGTGGCAGGCGCTGGCATCGTCACGCTTCTGCCGAAGCGTCTGCTTCCTGCGTTCACGCTGTTGTTTACGCTCTTTATTTTCCTGCTCACGCTGCATCTACCCGCGCACTTTGACACAGCACGGCACGGATTTCAGTTCGCCTGCAATCTCCCCTGGATTACCACACCTGCGATTCATTACCATGTTGGCATTGATGGCCTGTCGCTCTGGCTGGTAGTGCTGGTCGGCTTTCTCGCGCCACTCGGCGTTCTCATCTCATGGCGTGTGATTGACCACCATCAGCGCGAATTTTATTCGCTGTTTTTATTGCAGCAAACCGCGATGTTCGGCATTTTTGTATCGCTCGACCTGATGCTCTACTACGCATTTTGGGAATTGTCTCTCATTCCCATCACGCTGCTCATCGGCATCTTTGGCCGCAAAAACGGACGCGCCGCAGCCATTAAGTTTTTTCTATACGCTTTCATTCCCTCCGCGCTTCTGCTGGTGGCGATTCTCTGGCTTTACGCTAAAACGGGTACCTTCGATTTCGTTCTGCTGCAATCGCAAATGCACGCCCTTGCCACTGGCACAAACGCTACAGGACTGTGGCTGGCATCGCTGGCATTCCTGCTGGCCTTTGCGGTTAAAGTTCCAATCTTCCCGCTCCACGCATGGCTGGCGGATGGCATCAGCGAAGCGCCCACCGCCATTGCGATGATTCTGGCAGGAAAGCTGGGCCTCTATTCCCTGCTCCGTTTTCACGTTGGACTTTTTCCTGACCAGGCGGCGCACATCGCGCCTCTAATGGTTGCGCTCAGTGTCATCGGCATCCTCTATGGCTCGCTGCTTGCTTTGGTGCAGACAGATTTGAAGCGTCTGGCCGCCTACGCGACGCTCGGAGCGCTCAGCTTTTGCGTGCTGGGCATCTACGCATTCACCGCTGCCAGCATGGATGGCGCTGTCTATCAGATTCTCAGCGAGAGCGTCTCCGCAGGCGCATTCTTCATGTTGCTGGGAATTTTATATGAGCGCTACGCAACGTATGACATGGCGCAGTTGGGCGGCATTGCCAAAAAACTTCCCGGACTTGCGACGCTCTTCGTCATCACTGCGCTGTCTCTGATTGGCCTGCCGATTTTGAATGGCTTCGTCGGCGAATTTATGATTTTGAGCGGTAGCTTCCAAACACATCCTCGGCTTGCGTCCACTGCAACGCTCGGCGTCATCCTAAGCGCGGCCTACATGCTGTGGATGTTGCAGCGAGTCTTTTATGGCGCGCCCTCAAAACTCATTGCCGACGGCATGCAGGCCGATATCAACGGACGCGAACGTTTTGCGCTCTGGCCCACGGTTGCGTTGATGCTCGTCATGGGTATTGCCTCCGTCTACTGGATGCGCGCTATTGATGCCACTGTGCCCGCATTCGCGCCCCGATGCGCGCCTGCTTCCATTACGACACGCATTTCCAACTATGCAAGGATGACGAACCTCCGATGACAGCGGTTTTTCCAGCACTGCGTATCTTGCCTGAAATCCTGCTCACGCTCACCGGCGTTCTGGTGATGGTGACAGAACCACTGCTGTCCGCGAAGATATCCCGCAAACCACTGGGGGTTTTGGCGCTGCTGGGCACGCTGGCCGCAATCGCTGCCAGCGCGTGGCAATTGCATCTGCCTGCCGGTACCGCATTCTTCAACACTGTCCAGACCGACGCATTCAGTGTGTTTTTCCATCTGCTGATCGGCGGCATTCTTCTGGTCACGTTGCTGGTCTCTTTGAATTATTTCGAGGGCCACTCGACATATATCGGAGAGTTTTACGCGCTGCTTCTTTTCAGCGCCGTCGGCATGATGTTGATGACCAGCGCCATCGAGTTGCTGATGGTCTTCCTCGGATTGGAAATTTCTTCGATCTCCACCTACATCCTTGCCGGATATCGCAAGCGCAGCGCCATCAGCGCAGAGGCATCCATCAAGTATTTCCTGCTCGGCTCCTTTGCCACGGCATTTTTTCTCTACGGCGTAGCCTTGTGCTTCGGCGCAACGGGAAGCACCAACATTTACTCCATTGCGGCGGGCGTGGCATCGAGTTCCTCGCCGCTGCTTCTCGTTCTTGCGCTGGGAATGATGTTGATCGGTCTCGGCTTTAAGGTCTCTGCCGCGCCCTTTCACGTCTGGACACCCGACGTATACGAAGGCGCGCCCGCGCCGATCGTTGGCTTCATGTCCACCGCGCCCAAAGCCGCAGCCTTTGCCGTGTTGCTGCGCATCACCTACACCGGGTTTGGAACCATGTCCCACATTTGGATTCCCTTGTTGTGGATCATGGCCGTTGCCTCCATGACCATCGGCAATCTGGGAGCGCTGACGCAGCGAAACGTAAAGCGAATGCTGGCCTACTCCTCCATCGCGCACGCCGGATATCTGCTGGTGGCTTTCACGGCATTCTCCGCCGACGGATTGGCCGCAGCCTGTTTCTACACCGCCGCCTACGCTGCCATGAATGTCGGAGCCTTCGCCATCATCAGCTATCTTTCCGGCTATGACGAGCGGCGCGTCCACCTGCAGGATTATGCAGGTCTGGCCAAGCGGCATCCACTCGCCTCGGCGGCGATGGCGATATTTCTGCTGTCCTTGATTGGCATTCCCTTCACCGCTGGATTCTTCGGCAAGTTTTACGTCTTTACCGTGGCGATGCACTCAGGCCGATGGATACTGGTCGCGATTGGCCTGCTCAACAGTGGTCTGGCAGCGTTTTACTATCTGCGGTTTCTCTCGCAGATCTACATGCAGCCCTACGATGCCACGCAGGATATCTCCGAAGCCCCGGCCCAGCCTGCCTTCGTACTCGGCATTGCGATCCTGGTCGCGGCTGTCTTCGTGTTGGGGATCATCCCGAATCGCGTGCTGCATCTAGCGCGGGCGAGCGCAGCCACCTATTTCCCCGGCACTGGCTCCAATGTTGCCGTCCATGCGCGGCCCACTCCCCTTCGCTGAGAACATTTTTTTTGCGCAATTGGAAACGGCCTCCAGGTGGAGGCCGTTTCCAATTGCAAAGAATTTTTGCAGAAATTTACTTTACTTTGAACAGAATGATGGCGAAGGTGAACAGCGCCAGCGATTCAATAAATGCTAGGCCGAGAACTAGGAACAGGAATATCCCTGGACGCGCGCCTGGATTACGGGCCAGCGCGCCTGTGGCGGGACCAACCACAAGGCCCTGTCCAATTCCGCAAAGCCCGGAAGCAATGGCCATCGAGATTCCAGCAGCCAGTGGCACCAGGCTGTTGCCGGAGGCACCCGCCGACTGGGCAAACGCTGGAACGGCCATGCACAGCACCGACAGCGTCATAAAAACATTTTGTAACGAACGCATAATTTCACTCCAATGCTTCCTTAGAATTTCCCGTCAGTGTGTGGTTGATGCTCACCGTGCTGGCACCCTCACGCTTACAGGCCGTGCAACTGGAGCGGAAGCGCCACTCCAGCCAAGCTTGAAATTTCCTATAACTCTTCGGCGTGCACAGTTGCCTGGCCAATGTAAATCGTTGCCAGCAGCATGAACACATATGCCTGAATCAATGATACGCCCAGATGTAATCCAAGAAAAATCACAGGCAGCGCGAAGGGAAAGAGCGAGAAAAAGATTAGCGTCAACAAATCGCTGGCAAACATGTTCGCATACAAACGAAGGGTAAGCGAGAGTACGCGCGCAATGTGCGAGATAATCTCAATCGGTAACATCAACGGCGCGATCCACCACAATGGGCCAAGAAAATGTTTGGCGTACTGGAGCGGCCCCTGCGCTCTGACCCCCTGCCAGTGGTAGTAGGCAAAGGTCAACAGCGCCAGCCCCAGCGGAACCACTGGGTTTGCTGTGGCCGTGTCCACATCCGGCAGCAGGCCAAGAAGATTGTTGACGACAACGAAGAGCAAAATCGCCGAGAGGAATGGGACAAATTTTTCGTAGCCGTGGCCGATGATGGGTTCCGACTGGCCGACAACAAATTCCTGCACCATCTCCGCAAGCTGCTGCGCGGTGCCGGGACGCTCCACGTTGATGCTGACGCGCACAATGAAAAAGAAAATCAGCAAAATCAGAAACGCAAGCAGTTCCATCGTAAACGTTCCATCGATGGGTGCTGCCGGATGCAGCGGCGGAAGGCCGAGCGCAGTCAACAAATGCGTGACTGGCCCGCCAAAGAGCTGGTTCAACAGGTGCGCTAAAAATCGCTGGAGCGGCATACGTCGCGTACTTTCCGTTCTTTTATATCTGTTTCAACATTATTCAGGATCGCCAGCGAAACAGCAACCGGATTGCCTCAATGAAAAGAGACATCAGGCCAAGCGCCAAGCCTCCCAGAAGGGCGTAAATCGAACCGTCCAAACACCTTAGACTACCATAGAGCAGCACAATCGCCAGCCCCATCCGCAGAAAAAAACGCGCCATCACCGGGCCAAGCGGCTTGGCGGCGGCTTGGCCATCGTCCACTTCCATGCGGGCCACCAGCGCCGCCATCAGTTGCAGCCATTCATAGATTCCGGTGCCAGAGATTGCCACGCCGACCCAAAAAAGCGCGCAGCTACGCCAGCCCAAACCTGCCCAGATTATCGGCGTAACCACTAGCGCCAGCGCTCCGGTCAGCCAGAGCGCGCGTCGCAGACTGCGGTGGACATCGTCGTCAGTCAATTCTGTAAAACTCATCGTTCAAAACCCATTGTTGTTTTTTCTTTACCGGCTATCGCGATTGGCCTTGCTCGCGATGCGAACAATCTGGACAAAACCTGCGACAGCTCCAAAGATCAGGCCAGCAATAGCCGGCCATTCCGCGTGAAAATGCCGCCCCAGCGCATCGCCAATCACCCAGCCAATAACGGTTGAGAGCGGTAACGCCAGCGCAATCTGCACCATCGACTCGGCTTTAACCAAGCCGCCCAGCACGGTTGCGCGCTCGCTCGGCGGCGAAGGCTTTTTTGCGGGCTGGTTGAAGTCAGTCACGGTTGGCATCTATTCAGAAATCGAGGAACTCTTCTCCATCCTAGTCGAATCCAAGCCAAATGCGCCGCGCCTGTGCCGCAAAAAAATCGACGCGCAGGAAACCTTCCCCGCAAAACTCTTATACTGGCAATGGCTCTCACCATTCCAGAAACGCCAAGTCACCTAAAGGAAATGCCGCGTGTACGAATCCGAATTTGAAAAAGATCTTTACCAACTCCGCTGCGACAAGCTGGCGCAAATTGTGGCGCTAGGCCAGGCGGCCTATCCCAGCAGCTACGCGGCCACGCATACCCTCGCGCAGATTCGCAGCGAATACGGCAACCCGACGGTGGAATCGCTGGAGCAGCCGCGTGTGCAGGTCTCCGTCGCCGGGCGCATCATGGCCATTCGCGCACAGGGCAAGGCTGGCTTTGCCGTGTTGCAACAGGAGGGCGCACGCCTGCAAATCTACGTCCGCATGGACGCCGTCGGTGAAGCCGCCTTTCAGTTGTACAAATTGCTCGACATGGGCGACCACATTGGCGCGACGGGCTATCTCTTCCGCACGCGTACCGGGGAGTTGAGCGTTCACGTCGAGACGCTCACCTTTTTATCCAAGGCAATGTTGGCGCTGCCGGAGAAATATCACGGCCTTGCCGATCAGGAGTTGCGCTATCGTCAGCGCTATGTCGATCTCTTCATGAACCTCGACGTGCGCGAGGTCTTCGTCAAGCGCGCCGCCATCCTTCGCGCCATGCGGAATTTTTTCGATAGCCGCGGCTTTGTTGAAGTCGAAACTCCCATGATGCAGCCCATCGCAGGAGGCGCGGCGGCCAAGCCTTTCACTACGCATCACAACGCGCTCGATCTCGATCTCTTCCTGCGCATTGCACCGGAGTTGTACCTGAAGCGTCTGGTCGTTGGCGGCCTCGACCGCGTTTATGAGATCAATCGCAATTTTCGGAATGAAGGCATCTCCACGCAGCACAATCCAGAGTTCACCATGCTGGAGTTCTATCAGGCCTACGCAAATTATCACGACCTGATGAACCTGACCGAGGAGTTGATTCCCTACATCGCACAGAAGGTCAACGGCACCACCAAGACCACCTTCCCCGTTAGCGGCAACGAAGTAGAAATTGATCTTGCCGTCTGGAAGCGCTACTCCATGCGCGAAGCGATTATCCATTTCTGGCCTGAAGAATTTGGTGAACCGCCAACACACGATGATTTTTGTGATCCAAATCGTTTTGTCAAACGGCTCAACTCTAGTCTTCTTCAGCCTACAGTCGTTGGGGCAAGGCGTGACTACCTGGATAGGATGAAGCTCCCAAATCGCAGCCCCGAGGAATTCCTGAATTTCTCAGCTCTTCCAGCACGTGAAAAAATTCAGGAGTCTTCGTCGCGCGTGACGACGCACGTGAGGGCAGTAAATGCTACATATCCAAGGCTAGAAATGATTGAGGTGATTGCGCGGCAGTTTGAGGCTGCCATCGGCTTGATCTCAAGTGGCGGCCCACTCGGCAAAGCTATTGCCATTGTCTTTGAGGCCGTCGCGGAAGATCACCTCATCCAGCCGACCATCATTTATGACTTCCCTATCGCGGTTTCGCCGCTCTCCAAGCAAAAGCCAGACGAGCCGGAATGGGTCGAGCGCTTCGAGTTCTACATTGGCGGCTTTGAAGTGGGCAATGCCTTTAGCGAATTGAACGATCCCGACGAGCAGCGTCGCCGCTTTGAGCAGCAGCTTACCGAGCGCGACCGTGGCGACGACGAGGCCCACGCAATGGATGAGGATTACGTCCGCGCGCTCTCCTACGGCCTGCCGCCCACAGGGGGCGAAGGCATTGGCATCGACCGACTCACGATGATTCTAACCGGCTCGCGCTCCATCCGCGATGTAATTCTCTTTCCGCTGATGCGCCCGCAAGCACAAACGGCCACGCCAGAAAACAAGCCAGACGATAATGGGTCAATTTGAAAGACCCTCCCTCAGGGGCTAAAGCCCAAATAGATTTTGTAGTGATATCGGACGGGCTGAAGCCCGTCCCCTTCACAACTTAAGCTACGTCTTTCAAAACACTGGAGTAGTCATGAATTTCAGAGGTAAGTCTGACTTTGAAGGGGCGGGACTTTAGTCCCGCCGTAAGTAGCTAAAATGAGAGCGGGCTTTAGCCCCTGATGGAGCGTACAACTTTTTTACTTGTCGCACACATGCAACCGCGAGGGCTGGATGGCTCCGTGGATTGCAAAGCGTATGACGAACAACCGCACAGGATCGTAAAAAACAGGCAGGTACCCCAATGGGATTTGACCGCAGCAACTTCGAGCTGGATCGCAACCAGCGCCAGCAGCTTGGCTATCAACTCATCGACCGCATCAATGATTACTTCTCCAGCCTGACCCACCGCCCGGTACAGCAGCCCGCCGAGCAGCGCAGTTTTGCGCTCCTGCAAAACGATCTGCCGGAGTTGGGCGAGGATGCGGCGCGTGTACTCGACGACATTTGCGCAGAACTCATCGACCAGGGATTTCATGTTCCCAGCGCCAACTATTTTGGCCTGATGAATCCCACGCCCACATACATGGCCGTGCTGGCGGAGGCTCTGGTGGCTGCGCTGAATCCACAACTGGCGACGCTGGCGCGTTCGCAACTGGCCTCGAAGATCGAGCATGAGACCATCGGCTGGATCGCGCAGCGCGTGGGCTGGCCGCAGGGAGAAAATCAGAGCGAAAATGTTGGTGGAACCTTTACCAGCGGCGGCAATGAGGCTAACTTTAGCGCGCTGGCGCTGGCTCTGACGCATCGCTTCCCGCAGATCATAGAAGATGGGTTGATCGGCCTGGGCGCGCGGCCCGTCTTCTACGCTTCGCGGGAGTCGCATCACTCGCTGGACAAATCTCTGGGGCTGCTCGGCCTAGGCCGCAAGTCGCTCTGTCGTATTCCAGTCACGCACAGCGCGGCGATAGATGTTCCCGCGCTGGAGGCGCAGATTCTTGCGGATAAAGCTGCGGGGTTGCTCCCCCTTGCTGTTATCGGAACAGCGGGCACGACAAGTTCCGGCGCGATTGACCCGCTGCCTGCGCTGGCCGATCTGTGCGCGCGCCACGCGCTCTGGTTTCATGTGGACGGAGCTTATGGCGGCGCAGCCATCTTCTCCGACAAGCATCGGCATCTTGTCGCGGGCATCGAACGCGCAGACTCCATCACCATTGACCCGCACAAGTGGCTGGCCATGCCCTTCTCCGCAGGCGTTCTACTGACGCGGCATCCTGCGCTGCTGGAGACAGTCTTTGGTATCGACACGGCATATCTGCCAAAGTCGTCGCACGGCCCGCTTCCTGACTACTTCCGCATCTCGACGCAGTGGTCGCGGCGCATGAACTCACTGAAGTTTTGGCTGACGCTGCGCGTACATGGCCGCATCGCCTACGAGGAGATGATCGACAGCCAGCTTCAATTGGCTGGCTATTTAGAGGAGCAGATACTCGCGACCGGGAGCTTCGATTTGGCAATGCCGCGCGCACTGACCATTTTGAATTTTCGCGCGCGTCTGGCGAACGAGTTGCATCTGGACGAACCCACAACGGCGCGGCTACATCGCGAGATTGTCAGCAGGCTTACCGAAGATGGCGAGCACTGGATTTCCACCTCGCGTGTCAATGGAGAAAGCGTCCTGCGGATGATGATTATCAGTTATCTGACACGAGCGGAACATGTCGATGTGCTGGTGGTAAAGCTACGAACATCGGAGCAACAGGCAGCCGAAGCGATGGGCCTGCCGAAACCGCGCTGACTACGCGGATGGCGTGGCCTTGGCGTTCTTTTTGCCTATTTTTTTCACGAGTTGGTTCAACGTAATCGAATCCAGCTCCTCTTCCAAAGCGCGGCGCGATTTGCGAAAGACAGATTGCATGGCATCAACCAACGTCTGATTTTCGGTCGTCTTCTGCGATCCATAGTGAAAGAGTTCTCCCGGCTCCAGTGCGCGGTAGATATCGCCCAGCGTGATCTGTTTGGGCGAACGCAACAGGCGCGATCCGCCCGATGGCCCCTTGGAACTGGAGACCAGCCTGGCCGCGTGGAGAGCGGCCAGCATCCGCCGGATCACAACCGCATTGGTTTGCATATTGGCGGCCAGAGAGTGGGAGGTATGCGCCTTCTCCGGCGCCAGCGCCATGCGCGCCAGCGCTTCCATTCCCATCGCAAATCGAGTGTTCACAGCCATGCGTGTATATCTACCATAGATTACCAGTGGACGCTCGATTTTTTCGCCAAAGAAAATCTCTCCAGTGCTACCATTTAGTTTTTGAACGCAGAAGCGGAGACCCTTTGCAGATTCTTTTTGTTGGAGATATTTTTGGCAACGCCGGACGAAAAATCGTACAGTCGCACCTGAAGCATGTGCTGGAAACGAACGCCGTTGATCTGGTCGTTATCAACGCAGAAAATGCTGCAGGCGGCTTTGGCGTAACGCCGTCCATTGCCGATGAGTTATTTTCCCTTGGCGCGCATGTTCTTACCTCTGGCAATCACATCTGGGACAAGCGCGAGATCATCGACTGGATGAACAGCGTGCCCGCCGAAAGCCACGAGCGTCCCCGGCGATTGCTGCGTCCGGCCAACTATGTGCCCGGAACGCCGGGACACGGCCTCTACGAAGGAACTCTGCCCAATGGCACGGCGTATGCGGTCATTAACCTGCAAGGGCGGGTCTTCATGGCCAACAGCGATGATCCCTTCCGCGCAATGGATGCCCTGCTGTCGCAGATCAAGACCCGCGTGATTCTGGTGGACTTTCACGCCGAAGCGACCTCGGAGAAAGTCGCACTGGGATGGTATCTGGATGGCCGCGTAACGGCGGTGCTGGGCACGCACACGCATATCCCCACGGCGGATGCGCGGGTTCTTCCGCAAGGAACGGCCTTTCAGACCGATGTCGGCATGAGCGGCCCCTACGACAGTGTGATTGGCGTGGAGACAGAAAAAGTTGTGCAGCGCTTTCTGAACGGAATGCCAGCGAAGTTTGAACCTGCCAAGGAAAATCCCAAGATGTGCGCCGCGCTGATTACCTGCGATGCCGTTACCGGACGCGCACAGGCCATCCGCCATCTTATGCTCGGCGAATGAGGCAGCCACGCGGCTCGCCCGCGTAGCGGAAACATGCCTACAGGATCAGCTTGGCGATAGTTGCCAGTTGCATATTGGATGTGCCTTCGTAGATTTTTCCAATCTTGGCATCGCGGAAGAACTTCTCCACGGGATAATCCTTCACGAATCCATAGCCGCCGAATATCTCCACGGCAAGGCTGGCTACGCGCTCGGCTACATGCGAGACAAAATACTTGGTCATCGCAGCCTCTTTGACGAAGTCCTGTTTGGCATCCTTCAGGCGCGCAGCGCTGTAGACCATCAACCGCGCAGCCTCGATATCGGTCGCCATCTCCGCCAACTGGAATTGAATCGTCTGAAACTCCGCAATTGCTTTCCCGAATTGCCGACGCTCTTTGGCGTAGCGTGCTGCATGATTCCACGCCCCCTGCGCCAATCCCAGCATCTGCGCGCCAATGCCGATGCGACCTTCATTGAGCGTTTCAATGGCAATCTTGTATCCGTTGCCAGGTTCGCCCAGCAGATTTTCTGCAGGCACATGGCAGTCATCAAGAATCACTTCACAGGTGCTGGATGCGCGAATGCCCAGCTTGTCTTCCTTTTTCCCGAGAGAAAATCCAGGCGTATTTTTCTCCACCAGAAATGCGGTGATGCCCTTGTAGCTCGCCGCCGCATCCAACGTGGCAAAGACGAGAAACAGGTTCGCCTCCTTCGCATTGCTGATCCAGAGCTTTTGGCCGTTGAGTACATACTGGTCGCCGCGCTTCTCCGCGCGCGTTTGCAGCGCGAAGGCATCGGAGCCAGAGACCGCCTCGCTGAGCGCATACGCTCCAACCCACTCCGTAGCCAGCTTGGGTAGATATTGCTGTTTCTGTTCCTCCGTCGCCCAACGCAGTAAGGCATTCGCGCAGAGCGTATTCTGCACATCGACCAGCACACCCACGGACGGGTCTACGCTGGAGATTTCCTCAATGGCCAAAACAGCCTCAAAAAAGCTGCCGCCGGAGCCACCGTATGCTTCTGGAATCTCAATGCCCATCAGCCCAAGCTCAAAAAGCTGGCGAATCAGCCCCGCGTCCATCTTCTGCTGCTCATCCATTGCATGTACCAGCGGCGTGATGGTTTCTCGCGCAAATTGCCGCACGGTATCTCGAAAGAGATGCTCATCTTCGGTGAGATGTTTCCGTGGGCCAAGCGCGGAGGATGGAGTAGAAATATGAGCCATTGCCTTCTCTCAAATAAGGCAGAGTACGAGACGAGCGGCTACTGAATGGAAGTATGTGCCGCAAACCACTTCCGCGCCCGCTCTTGTACAAGGGATACGCTTGCCGGCGTCAGGTGGGAAGCAGCTTTGTCGCGATCTTGGGCGACATCCTCCTGTTTCATCCCATCAATTTTTCCAGCCGCAGCAAGGTCAAACCAAAAATAGGCCTTGGAGTAATCCTGTGGCACGCCTTGGCCTTCGGAATAGAGCGTTCCCAGTCGGTACATGGCGGCGGCAACCCCCTGATCGGCAGCTTTACGGTACCAGTTGGCAGCCTGCACATAATCCTGAGCGACGCCTTGCCCCTTATCGTAAAGCATCCCCAGATCGCCCTCCGCAGAAGCATCTCCTTGCACGGCGGCTTTGCGATACCAGATGGCTGCCTCCTTGTCATCCTGGACTACTCCTTGCCCACTCGCAAAAAGATGACCCAGAAAATCCTGGGCGGACGCTCCGCCCTGTGCCGCAGCCTTGCTGCACCATGTCGCCGCTTGCGTATAATCCTTCGGTACGCCTTGGCCGCTGTAGTAGAGCGTCGCCAGACTAAACTGCGCGTCGGGATTTCCCTGTGCCGCAGCCTTGCTGTACCAGGATGCCGCTTGTGTGACATCCTGCGGCACGCCATTTCCCGTGTAATAGAGGGTTCCTAGTCGGTATTGCGCGTCGGGATTTCCCTGATCGGCAGCCTTGTTGTACCAAGAGACCGCCTGTGCCATGTCTTTCGGCACGCCTTGACCATTGTCGTACATGACACCCAAGCCGTATTGCGCGAGCGCGAACCCTTGCTCTGCGGCTTTGCGATACCAAAAAATTGCTTGTGCCTGATCCTGTTGTACGCCTTCGCCTTTGTCGTACAACAAACTCAGGTTGAATTCCGCGTCGGTATTTCCTTGGTCGGCAGCTTTGTGAAACCAAGCCGCCGCCTGCGCGGAATCCTGCGGCACGCCATTGCCTTTGTAATAGAGGGTTCCCAGCGTGAACTGCGCCTCAGATCCCCCCTGCTCTGCGGCTTTGCGATACCAGGAGATCGCCTGCGAAAAATTCTGTGGCACACCCTCCCCCCGGGCATACATTACGCCTAGGCTGTATTCCGCATCGGCGCTTCCCTGTGCGGAAGCCTTGCGGTACCAGGAGATCGCCTGCGCCATGTCTTGCGGCACGCCTTCGCCACTGTAGTAGAGTCGGCCCATCGCATATTCTGCGTTGGCATTCCCCAAATCGGCTGCCTTGCCGTACCAGGAGGTCGCCTGCGCAGGGTCTTTCTGTATCCCATTTCCCATCGCATACATCACGCCCAAGCTGTACTCTGCATTGGCATTGCCTTGATCTGCTGCCTTGCGATACCAGACAAGGGCTTGCGCGTAATCCTGCGGCACGCCCTGACCGCTGTAATAGAGCGTCCCCAGTCCATACATGGCAGCGGTATCACCCTGGTCGGCAGCCTTGTTGTACCAGGTCATCGCTTTTGCGTAATCCTGAGGCATGCCCTGGCCTTTGGCGTACATTACGCCCAAATTATATTGTGCAGACCCAAGCCCCTGGTCTGCGGCCTTGTTATACCAGTCAGCAGCTTTGGCATAATCTCTTGCTGGCACGCCTTGTCCACGGAAATACAAGGTTCCCAGCGCATATTGTGCATGGGCATCGCCCTGATCTGCGGCCTTGCGGTACCAGATCGCTGCTTGAGCATAATCTTGTTGCACGCCTTGGCCTCTGGCGTACATCACGCCTAAGTTATATTGTGCGGCCACATTCCCCTGCGCTGCGGCCTCGCCATACCAAGTGGATGCCTGGGCATAATCCTGCAGCACGCCTTGCCCCTGATAGAAAAGTGTTCCTAGGCTATATTCCGCATTGGCGTTTCCTTGTACGGCGGCCTTGCGGTACCAAGAAACCGCCTGCGTTATATCCTGCGGCACGCCTTCGCCGCTGGAATAAAGTTTGCCCAGCGCATATTCCGCATCGGCATTTCCTTGATTGGCTGCCTTGTTATACCAAGAGAGCGCCTGCACGGGATCTTGCTGCACTCCATTCCCCGTCGCGTACATCACGCCTAGCGCGTATTCCGCATTGGCATTACCTTGGTCAATCGCTTTGTGGTACCAATCCATCGCTTTTGTGTAATCTTGGGGCACGCCTTGACCGTTGTAATACAGCGTTCCCAAGCTGTACATGGCAGCAGCATTGCCCTGATCTGCAGCTTTGCTATACCAGGTCATCGCTTTCGTATAATCCTGAGGCACGCCCTGACCCTTGGCATACATCATGCCCAGGCTGTATTGTGCAGGAACAAGCCCCTGCTCTGCGGCCTTGCCATACCAGTCAGCGGCTTTGGCATAATCCGGCGCTGGCACGCCTTGCCCACGAAAGTACAAGTTCCCTAGCGCATATTGCGCATCCGAATCGCCCACATCCGCAGCTTTGCTGTACCAGGAGATCGCTTTTGTATAATCTTGCGGAACACCCTGACCTCTGGTGTATAAAACGCCCAAGTTGTACTCTGCATCCACATGTCCTTGGTCTGCGGCCTTGCGATACCAAGCGGCTGCTTGGGCATAGTCCTGCGGCGCGCCCTGCCCTTTGTAATAGAACATTCCAAGCCCGTACTGTGCGTCGGTATTCCCTTGGGCGGCAGCCTTGTTATATAAGATGACTGCTTGGGTGTAATCTTGGGGCACGCCCTGACCCTTGGCATACATTCGTCCCAAGTTGTATTGTGCATCGGCCAGCCCCTGCGCGGCTGCCCGGCTATACCAAGTGGCCGCCTGCGCCAGATCCTGCGGCATCCCCTGGCCGTTGAAGTAGAGCGTTCCCAGCCCATATTGCGCATCGGCCAGCCCCTGCTCTGCTGCCTTGCGATACCAAGTGGCAGACTGGACATAGTCCTGCGGCACGCCCTGACCATTGAAGTAGAGCGCTCCAAGATTGGACTCTGCTTGAGCATTTCCCTGATCCGCAGCCTTGCGATACCAAGCAGCCGCTTGTGTGGAATCCTGTGGTACTCCCTGGCCAAGATCGTAGAGCAGGCCGAGACTCGTCTCCGCCTGCGGATCTCCCGCCTGCGCCTTCGACAGTAAAGCCGGATCGACACCCTGGGTCTGCGCGTAAGCCGAGAGATACCCTACGCCTAGTATCAGTACCCCCACCCATCGCAGATATATGAAATGTTGTCGAATAGGCATGACACCTGAACCGTAGCAGACGTATGGGAGATTTCGCTAGAAACCTTCCAGGGGGGTTCCTTAAAAGTAAGCCTTAGTCGTGGAACACAAAATATGGAACGCTATATGGAATCATACATGCAATAGTTCTATTCCATGCTGACATTCGGAAGCCGCACTACTTAAATCAATCCTGATGGTCGGGGCGGAGGGATTCGAACCCCCGACCCTCTGCTCCCAAAGCAGATGCGCTACCAGACTGCGCTACGCCCCGACAACTCTCTGCATTGTATCGTAGCTTTTGGCCTGCCGAATACATGCAGCGAGGCCAGCAACTCTCCAACCCACAATTGCCGTCAGAAAATACGGGGGCCAGCAGCGCTTTATTGCGCCATAAGATTTCCAACAAGAAAAATAACCAACGAAATTTTCATGGGAAATTCCAGAAAATCGTGCTATAGCTATAAACAACATGTATCCCCTTGCCCCTGTGGAGTTTCAGTCGGGGTTTAGCTTGGAGGCTGCGCGCTGGATATGACGAAGAGTCATTCTGAGCGAAGCGCAGCGGAGGGAAGAATCCAGAAGGTCTGCGCTTCGTCGATGCAGCCAGTATCGTTTGAAGATTTCTTGAGCGCAGGTGCCCCATGTAAGCCTTCTGCTCGGCTGGATTGGG
>DAHXNK010000203.1 GCA_027365415.1 Acidobacteriaceae bacterium | reverse complement strand
ATAGCTTGACGGGCTTCAAACCGGGCTTGGCATTGCGGATAGCGGTATCGGCGAGGGCCACTGGGGTAACTCCAAAGCCAGAAATGGAGTTACCCCTAAAACTTACCCCACTTCAAGGCCGGATGGTACTGGACAATGTTACCCCAACGTGGACGAAAATATCAATAAAATAAAGGGATTAGTGTGCAGGATGGATGTGGAAAAACTTCCTTGGAGGGGATACTGGTAGCGCTAACGGGAATCGAACCCGTGTTTTAAGATTGAGAATCTCACGTCCTAACCCCTAGACGATAGCGCCCTGCACCTCTTCCACTATAACGAACCCGGCCACCGCTCACAACCTTGGGATGCGAATGGGTCTACATTTCCTTGCCCGCGGCGGCAATTGACAATCTCCTGCCATCCCAATAACGTGACTACGACAGCCGCACAGCACTTCTTCTTGCGTCTGGCGCGATTACCTGACCCCATTTCAGAAATGAGCAGAATACACATGCCAA
>DAHXNK010000202.1 GCA_027365415.1 Acidobacteriaceae bacterium | reverse complement strand
GCACAGGCATCGAGCGTGGTCGCTATACGACGCCGATTCCGTTTGGGAACGCCTTTCAATGCAACAACCGGATCAGCGCCGGCAGCCAGCAGCCGGTTGACGACTTCGGCATGGCTATGGTAGGCGGCCCAGCGCAGGGCCGCGTCATCATGGACATGAACGTTGGCGCCGGCAGCCAGCAGCAGGTTGACGATTTCGGCATGATCCTGAGTGGCGGCCCAGTACAATGCATCATCGCCATCGACGTGGATGTTGGCGCCGGCGGCCAGCGCGGCCCTAACGCCATCGATGTCGCCAATGACGGCAGATTCAATCAGGGCTTCTTCTTGCGGGGTCATGCGGTCATTCTAGCAGCAACCGTAGAGGATGTCCAGGTCACGTGGCGATGACGGTGGTCACGCCTGCCCTCAACGGCGTACGGCGCTGCGCTTTTCAGTGGATGCGGCGATGGCGCGCAACTGGACAAGCTCGCCTGGACGCGAAACGGCCAGCAGCGCGGTAC
>DAHXNK010000201.1 GCA_027365415.1 Acidobacteriaceae bacterium | reverse complement strand
CTGCGCACGGACCATGGGCCGGTGATCACGCCTCTGCTGCCGCATGAAAAACGGACACTGACGCTGCGTTGGACTGTTTACGATCCCACGGCCGTCACGATGCCGTTTTATCAGGTGGACAGCGCGCAGAACTGGGAGCAGTTTCGCGCCGCGCTCGCCTTGTTCGGCGGCCCTCCGCAGAACGCGGTGTATGCCGACACGCAGGGCAACATCGGCTATCAGGCGGCCGGCAAAATCCCGATGCGGCGCAATGGATTGATGGGCGTTCCCATCGCGGACGCAAACCATGAATGGCAGGGCTACATTCCGTTCGACCAACTGCCGTCGGTGTACGACCCGCCTGGAGGGATTCTGGCCACGGCGAATGCCCGGGTGACGCCGGACGGCTATCCTTACCCGATCACGCTGGACTGGGCGGCGCCGTATCGCAATGAGCGCATCTGGAAGGTGCTGGCAAGCAAGCCGAAGTTGTCCGCAGCCGACATGCTTGCCTTGCAGAACGAC
>DAHXNK010000200.1 GCA_027365415.1 Acidobacteriaceae bacterium | reverse complement strand
CGCCGATACGCTGGACAAGTACGGCATCAGCATTGCCGAAGCCGCTACGGGCAAGATCGACCACGCGCCGCTGGTTCCGGGACTCCAGGCACCGCAGCCAGAAGCCAAGCCGCAGCCGCTGAATCCCAATCAGTCGCCGCAAAGTCCGGGCAATTCGCCTGCAGCCAGCACGCCAGCACCGGGCGGAGCGGCCACGCCCAACGGGACTGCGACCTTCACCACGCCGCCGCCCGCCAGCAACGGGCCTGGCAGATAGCGTAATGTTTGGGTGCCCCATCCTAGCGAAGCTAGGGTGGGAAAGAACGATGCCCCCATCACAGTAACAGTGAAATTGCTCTAGCAAGTTTTAAGGAGCTTCTCGTGGCAGGCATTGCAGAGTCACCTCACCTGGCAGCGGGCACCGCGCTGACGCAACGATTTCGGGCCGTTCGCGCCGCCACCTCGGGACTGGCTGCCCGGTTGACCGCAGAAGACCAGATGGTGCAGTCATGCCCGGATGCAAGCC
>DAHXNK010000199.1 GCA_027365415.1 Acidobacteriaceae bacterium | reverse complement strand
ACACGTGACATGCTCTTCTCCTCGTTAGGCCACGACGCCGATGACTTCGCCACCCACACCCTTGGCGCGGGCTTGGGCATCGGTCATCAAACCGGCGGAGGTGGAGACGATGGAGATGCCCAGGCCGTTGAGCACCTTCGGCAGAGCGCCCTTGCCACGATAGACACGCAAGCCGGAGCGGCTCACGCGCTCGATTCGCTCGATCGCGGGGCGGCCCTCGAAGTACTTCAGGCGGATTTCCAGATTGGCCTTGGCGCCTTCTCTGGCCACCTGCACATCCAGAATGTAGCCCTCGGCCTTGAGCAGGTCGGCAATCGCCGCCTTGGCTTTGGACGCCGGCATCTTCACCGCCACCTTGCCCACTGCCTGGGCATTGCGGATGCGGGTGAACATGTCGGCAATGGGATCAGTCATGCTCATGTATTGATTCCTGGTTGATCTTGCACCGATATCCGTTGTTGACTCACCAACTGGCCTTGCGCAGGCCGGGCACGTCGCCGCGCAT